>PXAP01000015.1 GCA_003567115.1 Bacteroidota bacterium | reverse complement strand
TAACCAGTCTTATCCTCTTTAATGATAAAGATTCGATCTGCACGGTAATAACGGGTTCTACTGTATGCTCCGGCTTTGATTTCAGCGAAATATTCTTAATCTCTACTGCGGATCTGATGATCGAAATATGAACCCTCTCAATTTTCAGAGGATATGCATCGGTGCTTTTATTAATAACGGACTGGATTTTCTCCTTTACCCATGGCTCCAAAACAAATACCTTTAATAAAAACACCAGCAGCACACCGGCAGCTATACCTATCAGAATCTTATATAATATTTTTTTCCTAATCATAATTATTGCCAAAGGTCATAAAAACCAGTCCCCAAACCATTACAAAATCCTATAAATAAGTTACATAATTCACTTGCATGCAGAACTAACTTCGTAAGCCTCTTCCAGACTTGGTAGCGATAAATCGAAAATGATAAGTTACCGTGTTAGCTAACCGTGCCTAATCATAAATATACAGGCCATAATAATATACGGCGACAAAAAATCCATCTGTTTTAGATATTCGTTGGGGCAGGATGCACTTAATAAATCTGCGAATTATGTAATTATTCATCTTTATTATGTAACACTTTCTAAAGCTAAAAAGTGGACTTTTGTATAACCAGGCACAATCACAAATATTATAAATCTTAAAAAACAGAAATCATGGGAAATCTACTTTATATAATTGCTGTAATACTCATAATCGGTTGGGCAGTGGGTTCCATTGGCTACAATGCAGGAGGCATAATACATGTTCTTCTTGTTATTGCAATTATAGCCGTTTTATTCCAGGTTATTCAGGGCAGAAGAGTTTAAATCACACATGCCTTTCGGGCAAAGCCCCGCCAGGAAAATACCGCGACCAGAGGACGCGGGAACCAAAGACTAACTAAATTAGCAACTAAAATTCAAAAATCATGGGTGTTTCAAAAATATGCTGTGGAGTAATTGTTGGTGCTACTGCCGGCGCAGCTTTAGCCATTTTATTTGCACCAGATAAGGGCTCGGTCACAAGGAAGAATATTTCAAAAAAAAGAAACTATTATATGGAATCTGCAAAGAATAATTACAATGAATTTCTTGACAGAGTATCCGGGAATCTTCAAAAAGGTATGAAACAGCTTACAACCAAAAAAGTTGAAGAGGTAACTGACAGTTTAAAGGTATAATAAAAGCTTTTTAAATTAATCATATTTTAAAAGCAAACAGGGTTAGAACAGATTGCACCGCATTTAAAAATTACTTTTCCCAATTAAAAAAATGTAGTATTTTCCAGAGCTTCCCTGGAAAGTATTATAAAATAATTTCAGACATTAATTAAGATAAATCATTATCCAATATGCAATCAGGGACACTGGAACACAATGGTCTTTTTTATGATAACATACTCATTAACCTTTCATTGGCAAAAATCAACCTGGTTGATTTAATTAACAATATGAAAAGCAGTCTCGTTGCTTCCAGCAAGAAACTTAAGTCAATCATTCTGGTTAACAGGAGCGACAACAAGACGCTGATTACGGCATTGCTGAACAAAACAGAAATTAGTTCTTTCCAGTCAGACGATTCAATTACCATTCAACTACTAGAGGGGAAACTAAGACTTCATACACGTAAAGAATCAGTAATCCTGGATAAAGGCAATTTTATTACAATCACTGAAAAAGTAAAGTACCAGCTAACCTCTCTTGAAGAAACTGTTTTCCTTTTAACTATTGCGAATCAGACAAAAACGAATTAATCGAACTTTACTAACTGGCCATGATTTACTTCTGCAATTGAAAGTCCGCACAAACCACGATTACATCAGGCAAAATAAGAAGAAAAGTAAATTTCATAAATATTAATATAACCTCTGCCTGACACAGATTTAAAAAGTCAGGGCGAAACCCAAAAGCCAAACGAAAAGGGTACAAATAATTGAACAAAATGAAAAAAATTGGAATTACCATTATGCTTGCAGTATGCTTATCCTCATTCGGCTACTCTCAGGATTACAATACCGGAATAGGACTCAGGGGCGGATTTGGCAATGGTGTAACCATCAAGCATTTTATTGGCTCCAAAGCGGCGCTGGAGGGAATAATTGCAAGCAGGTGGAGAGGACTTGAGTTAACCGGCCTTTATGAAATTCATAACAGGGCTTTCGACACCGACAGGTTGAACTGGTATTATGGTTTCGGTGCGCATATTGGTTTTTGGGACAGTAATAACAGGGGATGGGGAGAGCATGACAGATCTTATACTGTTATTGGACTAGATGGGATTTTAGGATTAGAATACAATTTCGCGGAAATACCCTTTAATCTAAGTGTTGACTGGAAACCTGCCTTTAACTTTTACGGATACTCGGGCTTTTGGGCCGATGGTGGAGCAGTTTCGATCCGGTATATCTTTTAATATTGTGCTTGACGGTAATCCAGTTAATTTACCTTAGTAAGAATAAGGAATCTGAGCTAAAAATAAAGCAGAAGTTACCTTGGTAACTTCTGCTTTATTTTTTCCACTATAACCTGAATAACCCATAAAACCTGACTCCGCACCCCTTCTTAAAATGATTATTTATTTAAATATTTTTTCCTGATAGAAGCCTGGTTTGTTAAACCTCCATAATTTTTTTCGCTCCTGTCTGCAGAAAAGTAATTCTTATATTACTTTACCTGAAATATAGAATTTATTGCTTTTTGAACTTGGAAATATCAACAACTGAAATAAGGCATTTCCGGTCTTCACCTGTTACAATACCTTCCATGTAAACGCTTAATAAATTATTATTATCCTGACCAATATTCACTTCGCATGCCTCTTTTGTAAGACTTTTAAAGGCAGTGTTTAAAAAATTATTAAATACAGGCATTGAATTATAATTAATAAAAAGTTTAAAATTATTGTTGACCAGACTGAATCGTCGTTCACCAAGCATATCTGAGGCAGTGAAATTCAGTTCACAGATAGTGCCATCGCGGTCGAGGGTAAGATAACCCATAGGGGCAGAATCGTATAACATGGTAAACTTCCTCAGGGCCGTTTCTGCAACTTCAACCGCCTCGCGAAGCTGCTCATTTTGCATCTCCAGCTCTATCTTATGTACCTGCAATTCGTGGAGGAGTTTTCTTTCACCTATATCAATAACGGGTAATTCTTCCTTTACTTCCTTCTCTTTCAGAAGTTCTTCGGCTTTCCGACGCAAGCTACTTAGATTAGTATTATATTGGTTTACGCTGTTCATAGCTATTTATTTTTAGTAGTTAAAATCAATCCTGTTGATGTTTTCTGTTTATTTAAAATAATTTTTACCGACCATTCAACAACCGGCATATTTTCACCGGTTGAAATAATCTGTACCCTGAATTTCCCATCCTCCCGATCTTTTAACATCTTATTCAACAATCTTTCCGTCTTTTTCTGCACCGGTTGGGGAAGGAACATTTGAATAAATTCCTGATTTATTGCATCTGAACGCTTTGTGCCAAAATATTTTTCGGCTTCATGATTAAATTCGATTATTTTAAGGTCGTTTGATAGTTGAATAAATATCCCGGACGCTGAATCAAGGAGCAACTTCTGGATTTGCTCTTTTTGGTATAATTTTTCCGCCGCCTTCATCAGATCGGTGATGTTGATAAACGTTATGACAAGCCCGTCTATCCTGTCATCAAGAGTCCGGTATGGCATGATGCGTACCGAAAACCACTGACGGTTCTTGCCGGGGATCTGCTTTTGTATAAATATAAGGGATCTAAGCACTTCCAGAGCGTCACCGGTCATTCCGGGATAATCCAGACTGGAAACCAGATCGGTGAATGGCCTGCCAATGTCGCTTTTAATAAGCTTGAAAATTTTAGTTGCCTGGTTGGTATAGCGGCGGATATTCAATTCCTTGTCCAGAAACAAAGTAGCTATGTCGGTGCTGTTTAACAGGTTTTTCATGTCATTCTCAACCCTTGAATAATCATCAACCTTAGCCTGAAGTTCCGCGTTCACCGTCTGAAGTTCCTCATTCAGGCTTTGCATCTCTTCCTTTGAGCTGGTAAGTTCCTCATTTGTGGATTGCAATTCTTCGTTGGCTGATTGCAACTCTTCATTTGTAGATTTCTGTTCCTCCTGAGAGGTCTGCATCTCCTCCATGGTGCTCTGCATCCGCTCCCGCAAATGCTGCAACTCTTTCTCAAGTTCAGATTCCCTCGAACTGCCACCGGACGATTTTTTAACTTTTTCAGAATTTTGCATGGTACCGGGAATCTCCGGTGAATCAATAAAAGTAATCATGAGCATGCCTTTTATTTGCTCCGGCTTATCTATCCATTGTATTTTAACATCTACATTTTGTCTGTTGCCGTTTGTCCCTACTTTGATATTATGCAAAACAATTGAGCCCTGTTTTATAATAGCCTGATTGAAAGCAACAGGAATTTCCTGGCGCAAACCTTCCCTTAGCATTGCAAAAATATTCATATTTGCTTTACCGGAAGCAGGCTCGAGGTATTTTCCCGTCCGACCGCTTATGTAAATTATGTCACCTTTTTCATTTACCACAACACCGGGAGGTGTAAACTGCTTCTGCAGCAGTTGATCGGCAATTGCTTCAATAGAACCGGCACTGTCCCGGACCGGTTGGATCGCAATATTTTCGGGTTTTGGGCGTGAAAATGCAGAGGGGAAATTAAACATACCGGGTGCCAGGGCGTTGGCCGATGGTGTATAAATTTTATGTTTGGCATCCACTGCGTTGAAAAGATGGCCCAGGGTGCCGATCGTTTCAGAGTTGCCAAGAAGCAAAATTCCATTAATATTAAGACTGTAGTAAAAAAGTCCGATTATTTTTTTCTGCAGTTCTGCATCCAGATATATAAGCAGGTTACGGCATGAAATGATATCAATATTGATGAAAGGGGGATGCATAATAATGTTATGCTGTGCAAAGACTACCATTTCCCGTATTTCTGCATTGATACAATAACCCTCATCTGATCTTGCGAAATAACGGTTCAAACGATCAACCGATATATCAGTTGTAATATTTACAGGATAAATGCCTTTCCTGGCTACCTCGATTGCATCATTGTCAAGGTCGGTGGCAAATATCTGCAATTTGATATTTTTTTGCGGACTGGTCTTTTCGACCGTTTCTTTAAAAATAATTGCCAGTGTAAATGCTTCTTCACCAGTAGAGCATCCCGGCACCCAGGCCCGCAATACTGAACCGGCCGGTAATTTAACTATTGCATCAGTAATAACAGTGTTCGCCAGTTGCTCCCAGACATCAGGATCACGGAAAAAATTCGTGACCCCGATCAGCACTTCTTTAAACAGTATGTCGCCTTCTTTTGGATTCTCCTGCAAAATTTTTACATACGATGCGATTTTATCAATTTTATGAACACCCATTCGTCTTTCTATGCGGCGATACATCGTGTTTTTCTTGTACAATGAAAAGTCATTGCCCGTATAGGTCCGCAACAATAAAACAATTTTCTCCAGAGCACTTTTGTCTCTAACCTCCATGTCCTTACCCGAACCGACGGGGATATGGTTTAAAAAATCCATTAGCCTGCCGGGCAGGTCGTCTGGAGAAGCCACAATATCGGCTACAACAGAATCGATGGCATTACGCGGCATGCTGTCAAATTTTGCAGTGGATGGTTCCTGCACCAATACGATTCCGTTATTTTCTTTTATGGCACGTAGTCCCAGACTGCCGTCTGAACCCATTCCTGAAAGAATAATGCCTATGCTCAGTTCCTTCCGGTCGTCTGCAAGTGAGCGGAAAAAAAAATCAACCGGGAGTCTTTTTCCCCTGGATTCCTGTGGTGCTGACAGATGCAGTACTCCCTTTGATATTGACATACTTTTGTTGGGAGGTATTACATATACACAATTTTGCTTAACAGCCATCCGGTTTCTTGCCTGGTACACTTTCATTCTGGAGGCACGCTGAAGAAGTTCCGGCAGCATACCTTTTTGGGTGGGATCCAGATGCTGTACCACAACATATGCCATTCCGCTATTTTCAGGAATATTTAAAAGAAACTGCTCTAGTGCCTCAAGTCCCCCGGCAGATGCACCGATACCAGCAATTGGGAACCGGCTGGTATGCGGATCCTTTGCTTTAACTTCAGGAGATACTTGTGATATCTGTTTCCTTGCACTCATAGTCAGATATATACTTTATATTGCAGAACACTTGCAGGTTGTTGGTATTATTGTTTTTGTTCCTAAAATAACAAAATATGTAAAAATATTCAATAAATCCTGATAAGTGAATTTAAGATTAAACCGGCAATGTGAATCTAAATTTACTTCCTGTACCTAACTTGCTTTCCAGACTGATTTGCCCACCGTGCATCTCAGCAAATTCATTGCAAAGCTTTAATCCTAAACCCGAGCCTTGTCTGTTCCTTGTGAGTTGTCCCAGAAGAATTTTTTCATTTGCGAATATTTTTTTTTGGTTTTCTGCAGAGATGCCTATACCATTGTCAGTTACAGTTATTTCAACATGAGTGTGGCATTCGCTGGCACTTACAGTTATCTCACCTCCGGTATCGGTAAATTTGATAGCGTTACTTATCAGATTCCTCAGTATTGTCCTGGCCATCTGAAGATCCAGGTATACATTCAAATCAGGGGTTATGGAGAAATTCAGACTGATCTTTTTATGGTTTGCATAGGTGCTTAAATTTTCTATTTCGCCGGCGATGAATTTCTTCAGATTGATTTTAACCGGGCTGAATTTCTGTCCCTTGTTTTGCAGAATTGCCCACTCCGCAAGGTTGTCGAGCAGGTTGATTGCACTGTGTGCCGAACTGGAGGCAATTTTGATATATTGCTCAATTTCACCTGTATTATGATGATTAAGCTTGTCTTTTATCAATTC
>PXAP01000266.1 GCA_003567115.1 Bacteroidota bacterium | reverse complement strand
TGGATGGACAGGAATCTTGGTGCTAAACAAGCAGCAACAAGCAGTACCGATGTCGCTGCCTATGGCGATTTATACCAATGGGGCAGGGCTACCGACGGGCATCAGTTAAGAAGATCCGAAACTACTGAAACTTTGAGTGGCTCAGATACACCCGGGCACGGAAACTTCATAGTAGCTCCCGAGGACCCGAACGATTGGCGCTACCCACAAAAAGATAATTTATGGCAGGGCATTAACGGTATTAACAACCCTTGCCCTGCCGGTTACCGCTTACCTACTGATGCCGAATTGGAAGCAGAAATGCTAAGCTGGAGCAGCTACAATGCAGCAGGAGCTTTTGCCTCTCCGCTTAAATTGCCCGTTGCCGGCTACCGCGACTTCTTCGATGGTTCGCTCGACGAAGTAGGCTCCTTCGGCTACTATTGGTCAGGTACCGTGTTTGGTGTCGCCTCACGAATCCTGTTCTTCTACAGTACCAATGCCCTCATGAGCAGCATCCGCCGGGCGAGCGGGCTCTCTGTTCGTTGCATTAAGGATTAGGTGCGCAAATAATGTATTTTACAAGGTACTGCATGTGTTTTGTCATAAATATTTTGATGTCCTGTTCCTTTCCCCTGCGTTTGGCATAGCTGAATAACCTGGGATAACTTGTGATGCTGATTGATGGGTTCTGCACTTTCCCGGCTGTCGAAAAGGCAAAGTTGTTTAAACGGGTAATTTTCAATTTCCTGGTTGGAAACGAAGATATGCATCTTAAAAACTACTCCGTTATTACCAGGAATGACATAGTTGAACTCTCCCCGGCCTACGATTTGCTAAATTCTTCTATAGTACTTACAGGTGATATTAAGGAAATTGCACTTCCCCTGAAGGGTAAGAAAAGTAATCTTACTCCTGATATCCTGATCGGCTATTTTGGCAGGGATCGATGCAGTTTGACAGGCAAAGTGATTGACAGGAACCTGGATGAGATCAGGGGAAGTATATCCCGGTGGCTATTCCTTATTGATAACAGTTTTCTTTCGCCGGTAATGAAGGAGAAATACCGGTTATTGTTGCTGGACCGGATAAAGGTTATGGGATGGTGATGATATCGGGCCAATTATGGGAGAATTTCATTATCAGTGATCGGCAAAAACGAAAAATAAGGTGAGTTGCAAGTATTTAGCAGTCCGAGGATTACCTGTCCACACTGTGCCGGCGAAACCGCCTCGCAGGCGGACTGGCACAGGGCATTGGAGCTGGGTAATGAGCTTGCGCAAAAGCTTATTGATGATATGTGCGGGGAGTAGCTGAAAAGGTATCAGCCGCCTTTCAAAACCTGAAAAGATTTTTATGCATCATCCTAATCTTATGGTTGCTCTTGCCGGCTCTTCGGCAGATACGGGTAGCCTGTGTTGTCTTCCACGAAAGTGATGATTTTCTTGAGTTAATTGGTTGCGAATCGTGGTGCGGGTAATGTTTTTTATAAGAGAGATCTTCGAAAAGAAGAAATCGCCCGGTTGCATGCCCAATTCCTTTTGTATTATTTCTGAACAAAAGAGGCACATAAAAACATTCCATTTTGTATAAAAGATGGGGATATTGTTCAGCTGGCTGTCTCGCCCTCCGGCAAGTCGGGAATTGATGGCCCGGGTAAAAGCCGAATGCAGTTTTCCTGCTGGTCGTAAAAAGAGCCAAACCCGGGATCACCGTATGTATATGCCTGACCCGGAAGCAAAATTTGTTTTGAAATTGATTTTGTTCTTGAGAAACGTGGTAAGGTTGTTGCTGTTGAGGTTAAGAGTGGCCGTTCCGGTTTTGCCAGAAGGGGGATGAATACTTTCTCCTCCAGGTTCAATCCTGACAGGGTCTACGTTATTGATAACAAAAGCTTATTGTGGCAGGAGTTTCTGGAAATTGACCCTGTTGAGCTTTTTTGATTTTGCCGGGAGGAGGTGCCGGTCGTCCTGCATGCTATACTTACCAGATTCACAAACTTTAAAGAGGCGTTAACTATTTCGGCTGCTTTCCGGGACTTGATTATATCTCCTGTTTCTGCCACTTATTACTGATGGCATAAAATTTGATCCCTATTAATCAAAAGAATTCCTCGGGGCTCTGCCCCGGGGTCAAAAAAATAATTCTGAGAATTTAGGGTCATACGAAGTGTGAATTTTTCGGCGAAATACATCGCAGGCTTTGCCTCGGGGATAGTCGAAAAATAGTAAATTCTTTATTTGATAAGAGGTTATAATACAGGTTTAAGTGATATGAAGAGGTTATTAATCGTTACGTTTGTGATCGGTTTTCTTGCTGTAATTATAATTAATTCAGCCGGACAGGAAAAGCAAAACAGAAAAGAGAAGAATTGGGAACAGTATCGGAAAACTGAAGAAATGGTTGAAGGGGGAGATTTTCTTTTTGAAGCACAATATGCTTTTCCTTATTATGGAAGAAATAATTACTTGACCAACAGTTATTTTATAAGAATATCCGAGGATACTGCAGTGGCTAATCTCCCATTTTTCGGAACGACTTATAATGCTAAATACGGTGGCAACGGCGGTATTAAATTTTCAGGTGATATTGAGAATGTCAAATATTCAAAGATACCCGAGAAAATGAGAATCAGGTATTCTTTTGAAGTGA
The DNA here is from genome assembly GCA_003567115.1 of Bacteroidota bacterium. GTDB lineage: Bacteria > Bacteroidota > Bacteroidia > Bacteroidales > PUMT01 > PXAP01. The sequence continues at coordinate 4,244 of PXAP01000266.1, read as the reverse complement.
GGGATTACGATTTATATAATGTGATGATAGACATAAATTACAATGGCAATGCAACAGTAAGGATCATCAGTAAAAACAGAAGTCACATGAGTTACCAGGGATATCTAACCAATTATACTGATTCATAATAAATTCTGACAGATCGTACCAGACAAATAAGGCTTAAACGAAGCCTTGTATCATAAAATAACCCTGGGAACAGATGTTCCCGGGGCTTCGATTCAGACCGATGTTGTGTGCCATTATTTTTACATGTGCAAGTCAAGAATGAAGTCCGTCCAACCCAAATTGGTAGTTTTGAATAGTTTCTCCTTGTGGGTTTTTCTGATTGGTGCTCAAGCACTTGAAGTTCATTGTTTCAGGGTCAGGAAGCCTGGATAGTTAATCTTTCTCACAGAAGCATGCTAAAGATTGGCAACACTGAAGTCAGGTTTATACCTATCAGTGACCTGTTTTTCCCCGGAAGGGATATATGTACTGCCTGTTGCATAGCTGCAATTTTGTGGTGATAACTCTTTTGTGTACATAAATTAATTTATTTATTTTTGAGTAAACTCCCCCTGGAAAATTTAAAATATGCGTCTTCCGCAATCTGATATTGATATTATAAAAAAGGTTGCCCGCGAGATTTGGGGTGATAAGGTCGTAGTTTATTTATATGGTTCCCGTACGGCCGATTATGAAAAAGGTGGTGATATTGATTTGCTTATTAAATTACCTGAAGAACCTGAACCAGGAAAAATCATGTTGAAGAAATCTGAGTTCATTGCGAAACTTGAAATTTTATTGGGGGAACAAAAATTCGATGTAATAATAGAGACCCGTTATAATTATCATTTGCCGATTATTAAAAAAGCACTGGAAAAGGGGGTAGAGCTATGATCGATCCTGAGGTTAATGACAAGCTTATACAGACCTTTGAGACTTGTGAAATCCATTTTAAGAGAATGGAGTTTGCCAGATCCAAAGTAGAGGGGGTAATACCATTGACCACTGAAAATTATTACAAGATTGAAGATGAAGCCGTAAGTTTTATCGACCAGTATATTTTCCGGTTTTCAAAATTACAGGATGTAATTGGCGCGCGCCTGTTCCCATTAACACTTGAAGCTCTTGCTGAATCTGTTGGCGGCAAGCCGTTTATTGATATTCTGAACCGGTTGGAAAAATTGGAGGTTATCGATTCTACGTTAAGTTGGATTCAGCTCCGAAAAATAAGGAATGATGTAACGCATGAGTATCCTGCCTTGATTTCAGAAAAGATTGAAGGGATAAACCTGTTGTTTGAAAATCTGGAAGAAATGAAAAGGATTATTTCCAGATGCCGGTCCATTCTTGAAAAACATGGTTTGTAGGATTCAGTGAGAGAATTGGATAGGAGTCTGTTTTCAGCGGGATTGACTGTCCGGAATCACGGGAATAAGGGTTTCATCCGAGGAAGTGCGCAGCATGAAGCGCTGTCACATTATTCCTGAATTTTTTACCTGATTATCTTGTGATAACAGATAGGAATGCAAAAGAGTCTTGTCCAGTATCTCTTCCAGTCATGATCAACGTGCAGCCGCAGCGGTGGACTTACAAACATTTTCCGGATATATGGGAAGCAGTGATCATGCATACTATTTTGCAAACCGGATATACAGACCATCTTATATCAGTTGATACTATCGGAAAGTATTACTAGCCGCAGATAAGGGATAATCCTGTTCTATGGAAATACATGATCAAAGAGTATCTGCTGCTGCTGATTCTTGATTTTCTTTCTACAACAAAGTACATAAGAAAATTTACTCACAATTTTGAGTAAATTGAAGATTGTGGTCCGGTTTCGGGAATCCTATTTGTGATCTCTGGCTATTATCCAAAGTTATTTGGGATATGATATTGTGGTCCGTTTTCGGGAATCCTGAATATTTCCACTTCCAGGGGGGTTCCCGGCATCGTGCTTCTCCGCATCCTGAAGCATCTTCCACGAAACGGATCGTATAAATATAAATTGTTGGAATATCCAGGCTTGTCTGTTTTCCCTTTCGGGAGCAGATGTTCCCGGGGCTTCGATTTAAGCCGATGTTGTGTGCCGTTAAATTACATTAGTTCAATCACTTTCGCTTTCAGATTGTTCAGAGTTGAATCATATACTTCTTTACTTGCTATCTTAAACATAAATCGCTAATTTGGTTCATTATTTTTATATGTTCATGTTACATGAACAGTTTTAAAAAGTAAGGTTCAGATAAGAAACCGTGGCAGGTTTTAAAACAATCAAAATGAAAAAAAGAAGAGATTTTATTAAAAAAAGCATAATAGGAACTACCGGGTTAACATTTGCCGGCTTTGGGCTTGGCTCCAAGACTTTCTGTTCAACTATCGACAGGCAGGTGTTTGAGGATTGGCAGACTGATCCTGATTGGGTCGAAATTAAATATGGTGACTGGGGCGGACCGGGTGTTTCACCTGAACCGGGTCCGATGGATGCCATACTTCTTAAGGACTGGGCTCCAAAATCTTTAGTTGTAACCAGAGAAACCTTTGTGCCTAAGGCAAAATATCCGGCCATAGATTGTCATTTACACATTTATGCCAGGACTCCTGAAGAGGTGGACGACTGGGTCAGGACCATGGATGAGGTTGGCATAGAAAAATCAGTAATTCTGACGGGAGCGACAGGCGATAACTTTGATGAACTGGTGGATTTATATCTTAACTCATATCCGGATCGATTTATACTTTACTGCGGAATGGATAGAAGCGATATTGAGAACCCGGATTATTCCGGGAGAGTTGTAGCAGAGTTAGTACGTTGTTATAACAAGGGTGCACTGGGAGTTGGTGAAATTACTGACAAGGGTTTTGGTATTACCCGGGATACTTCACTGCCTCGTGATAAAAGACTTCATCCTGATGATCCGAGGTTAGACGCTTTCTGGGAAAAGTGCGCAGAGCTGAAGCTGCCGGTTAATTTTCACTTTGCCGACCATATCTCAGCATGGACTCCCCTGGATGTCTTTCAGGAACGTACACCGGATTACCAGCATTTCAATTTGTATGATACTGATGCATTACATTTCGATGAACTTATAACTATAAGGAACAGGACACTGGAAAAACATCCGGGGACAATTTTTGTAGCATGTCATCTGAGTAATCAGGGCCACGATCTGACAACTTTAAGTCAGGCAATGGATAAATATCCCAACCTCTATCTGGACACTTCCGCACGTGATTATGAGATGGGACGCACACCCCGTTCATCTGCCAGGTTTCTGGAAAAATATAAAGACCGGATAATGTTTGGAACCGATATGGGCCGGAGGAAAAGTATGTTCCAAATCCATTGGCGTTTATTGGAGACGGATGATGAATATATTACCGGGCGGGTTGGATGGAGATATTACGGACTTAATTTGCCTGCATCTGTCCTGAAGGCACTTTACAGGAGCACTGCCAAAAAAATCCACAATATTTGAGAAGCTACTGATTTATCTGAGATTGCCAATTATCTCTTTTAATAAGTTACCTCTGAAAAGCAGTTTCCCCGGAAGGGAAATTATATTATTCCTGGTACACTTTTCGGTATTATTAACATTTCAGGCAAATTCTGGAAGACGGCTTTTTCCATGCCGACCCTCATCCGGCAAATCTTTTTGTTCAGCCACCTGCTACAATTGTTATGCTTGACGTGGGAATGGTTGGATACCTTGATGAAAAAACAATGGCTATCGGGGTAAGATTAATCCAGGCGGTTGTTGATAAAAATCCGGAACAAACTATCCGCGGTCTCGAGTACCTGGGTGTAATTCCCGATGAATTTGACCGTAGCTGGATACGGGTCCTTTCCTTTACGGCTATCCGGTCGTGGGATTTATCGGTTTCAGAAAATTTTGAATGGATATTTCATCAAGATTTGTTGGGATAATTAACCCTTTTTTGTAATTTGGGTTGATACTGATATATGGCGGTGCCGAAAAGCCTTACGAGTAGGATAACCAAACCTGACAGAAATGAAAAAAGCCCGTAAAGATGATGGCCGGATCGATGAAATGGCCGGTTGTAAATCACAGGATATTAATGAAAATAATTCTGCCGGCGGATGTTGTTTTTCCTCCGGACGGCGGCAGTTCCTGGCAAGGATCGGAATGGCAGGAGGTGCTGCTCTTGCTTTCAGTGCCACGGGTGGTGCAATGTCAATGAATACCCCGGGTGGGGTATCCGCTAATAACACCACGAGCAGTAAGTTTGCAATG
>PXAP01000027.1 GCA_003567115.1 Bacteroidota bacterium | reverse complement strand
GTGCATTGGATAAAGATTTCCGTCTCTCCGGGAATTTTCCTCCAGCCTCCACATGTTGGAATAGGCGGTTTTTGAAAAATTGCGATCCATCAGGTCGTGAATATAGGCACCCTCCCCATGGATCACCTCACCGAAGAATCCCTGCCTGACCATGTTCAGGGTCATCATCTCGAAAAAGTCGTAGCATACATTCTCAAGCATAATGCAATGCTTCCGGGTACGTTCCGATGTTTCAACCAGCTGCCAGCATTCATCTATGGTCTGTGCAGCGGGTATTTCGGTCGATGCATGTTTACCGTTTTCCATGGCATAGACCGATTGGGGTGCATGAAGGTGCCAGGGGGTGCAAATGTACACAAGGTCTACATCATCTCTTTCGCAAAGTTTTCTCCATTGTTCTTCCCCGCCTGAATAGAGGGCAGGATCATGTCCATAATCCCGGACAAACGTATGGCCCCGCTCAACCCTTGCGGGATCAAGATCTGCCAGGGCGGTTATTTTTAACCCATCAATCCTTACATGGCGCCTGAGTGCTCCGTAGCCCCTGCTGCCTACTCCAATCAGGCCTACACGTACGGTTTCCAGGGGTGGTGCGGCATACCCCGACATGTTGAACACCTGGTTATGGGTCATCCTGAAGGGAGGCGCATCTGCTGTACGCCCGGTACACCCTGCAAGTCCGGCTCCCGCAAATCCGGCTCCCGCAAGTCCGGTAAGCTTAATAAATTCTCTGCGGCTTGTTTTCATTATTGTTTTCGTGGTTAGTTTTTAATAAAAATTAAAACCAATAAAATATAAAAAATATAAACTATTATAATCTAACAAAACCAGTTACACACACTGGAGCTTATTGACTGGCTGCGCAAACATTGCAATACCGGACACTATGACTCAAAGACTGCCATATGGAAAGACTTTGTTCAGATTATCCGGCCTTTATAAATAAGCAGGCTCCGGCATTTTTTCACCTGAACAGCAAATTCTTCAGGTTTGCATCGCTGTCAATAACCGGTTCTATATTACCTCCGGATGATGTGAAGAGTGTTGTAACCCCGGGCCCGTGACCTGCAATTATGCTTCCACTATGGGTTATAACCCCGATGGTAATGGCTCCTGTTTTGTAAATGCGGCCGTAACTGCTGTCAGCATTAATAACAGCTACTATATCGCCAAAACGCAATTGATCCAGATTGTACTCTTCCACAATCTGTTCATCGAATAACTGAATATCATAGTCCCCGCTGTACGAATGACTCTGTCCGAGTCCGCTGCCCATTATTTTGGCGGGCACCATAAGGGCTACTCCGATTTGGAGCTTGCCTTCGGGTGTAATTCCCATTCCCGCCTCAGTTAATTTATCAAGCAGGTTGGGGCTTACATTCATTGCCTTTACACCATCAATATTTGTAAGCTTCATCCCGGTACCGTAAGCATATATATGCATTCTGTCACCGAGAAGCAGTTTATCCAGTGCATCCGGCTCTTTAAAATCAATCATCACGTGCTCGGAACCACCGTGCTTACCAATAACATAGCCGGTCATACCCCTTCCCTGGCCGGTTATGACCTTTACCTCGTTTCCAATACACGATAACACGTTTAACCCCCTGCTCTCAGCGCTGGCTCTTCCGCTGGGATGAACGAGGGTTACTGCCGGCTCTACATGGTCGCCTGCCAGGCTGATAGCCGTATCTCCGGTCCGGAAATTGTAAGTGATGCTGCCTGTCCCCGGGAGCACCTCAAGAGACCCGTCCGCACCAATGCGATAGGGAGGGTAATTCATCCTTGCCTCGCCTATCTGCCCCATAACAGCCATTTTTACCAGCTGCTCGCTGTTATATTCAACAGGGATCAGCTGAGCCGTTAAATTTGGCCGGGCGCCTGAAAAAATAAACAATCCGGCGGTTAACAACAGTATTATCATTGATTTTTTTAACAGTGAATCGCCGGCATTCAGAAACAATATTCTTTTATGATTCATGATATTTTAAAGTTTGGGTTATTTAATTCAGGTGCTAAAAATAATCAAAAATTATACATAAATAAAACAACATTATCTCAGGCATATAAGTGCGATGAGCCGGAACAATAAGTTGCACCCGGCAGAATGATTATACAATTGCATTCATGAGCGAAGGTCAAAGGTATATCTGATAATTATTGCAAACAGAGCATTTTCATATGAGTTTGGTCTGGGCCAATAGCATGACGTATTGACAATAAAGGAGGCTATCGTTTTCAGATTTTTTTAAAATATATATTTTTGACATATGATTAAAAATATCTGGCAAAAAGAATCGGCCCTGTCTGTGACATCGATTTGTTTTTTATTAAGGCATTTGAAAGTCAGGATACAGGATGAAAAGAGTTTGCTTAAATATATGTATATTGGAATATCAGAATAAAACCGTATTTATTTTATCGTAATTGATCAGGAATAAGATCATGTTCTTTAATACTAAAAACTAACTTAAATAAAAATGAAAAAATCACTTTTTATCTCTGCATTGGTTATCTTAACAATTATCCCTGTTAACGGGCAGGACAGGATTGTAGGACGCAATTTTGCAACACGTTCAGAAGTAATCGCACAAAACGGTATGGCTGCAACCAGTCACCCACTGGCCACACAGGCTGCACTGGACATACTTAAATTGGGAGGAAACGCTGTGGATGCAGCCATTGCTGCAAATGCTATGCTTGGCTTAATGGAGCCAACCGACTGTGGAATAGGAGGTGACCTTTTTGCAATAATCTGGGATTCGGAGAGTCAGAAACTTCACGGAATCAATGCCAGCGGGCGTTCTCCGGAAGGATTGGAAAGAGAATATTTTCTGGATAAGGGTTATGAATATATACCCACTGAAGGAGCACTGGCGGTAAGCGTACCTGGTGCGGTGGATGGATGGTTTGAAATGCATGAAAAATTTGGGAAGCTGGATATGACGGATATTCTTAAACCGGCTATTGATTACGGAAGGGATGGATTCCCGGTAACGGATGTGATTGCTTACTATTGGGAGGTGGAAGCTGAACGGGTAGGGCATTTCCCGAATTTCCGGGAAACCTACATGCCGGAGGGAAGGACACCTTCCAAAGGTGAGATCTTTCACAATCCATATCTTTCTGATACTTATGAAACAATTGCCAGGGAAGGCCGTGATGCTTTCTACCAGGGGGAAATTGCAAGAATTATTGAAAAATATATTCATGAGAATGGAGGATTTCTGAGTTATGAAGATATGGCATCACATACCTCCGAATGGGTGGAGCCGGTTTCAGCAAACTACAGAGGATATGATGTATGGCAGCTGCCCCCCAACGGACAGGGAATAGCTGTACTACAGATGCTGAATATCCTTGAAGGGTACGATATTTCCTCTATGGATCTTTACTGTCCGGAATATATTCATTTGTTCGTAGAGGCCAAAAAGCTGGCTTTTGAAGACAGGGCCCGTTATTATGCTGATATGGATTTCAATCCGGTTCCGGTTCAAAGATTAATATCAAAGGAGTATGCGGATGAGAGGCGTGAGATGATAGATCCGGACAGGACGGCAGAAAGCTATTACCCGGGCTTGATGGAAGCTCCCAACACAATATATCTTACAGTGGCCGATAAAGACGGGAATATGGTGTCGCTTATTCAAAGTAATTTCTGGCAAATGGGTAGCGGGATGACACCTCCCGGACTTGGTTTTGTAATGCAAAACCGTGGAGCCGGGTTTACCCTCGAACAGGGGCATTTCAATACCTACGAACCCGGGAAAAGACCGTTTCACACCATAATTCCCGGATTTATTACCAAAGACGGGATACCACATATGAGTTTTGGTGTTATGGGCGGCGCCTTGCAACCTCAGGGGCATGTGCAGATAGTAGTGAATATGATTGATTTTGGAATGAATCTTCAGGAAGCAGGTGACGCTCCCAGAATGCAGCATGTAGGATCTTCTCAGCCCACAGGTCAGAGAATGACCGATGGTGGAATTGTGATGCTGGAATCAGGATTCCCTTATGATACTATCAGGGAATTAATGAAAAAAGGTCACACCATAGAATGGAACGGCTTTTTTGGTGGTTATCAGGCCATAATGTGGGATCCGGAGAATAAGTTGTATTATGGTGCTTCTGAGTCCCGAAAAGACGGTCAGGCCGCAGGATACTGATCTTATTTAAATACCGGGAGATTCATGCGTACAAAACGGGTTAATTACTCCTCATAAAGCGACTGCAGCTCTTGGTACTGCGGTTTCAGTCCGCATTTATTCGCCGTATTGAAAACCATACAATACATGCCAGCTTAATTGCTATACATTCAATCACTGCATCTTCAAATGATAATTTTTAACATCTTAATTTTAGTTTAACTGAAAACCCGCGACTTTCAGGCGCGGTAAGGTCCCGGCGGGACTTTGCCCGAAAGGCATGTGCGCTGAAAAATTCGCGGTGTGCAGCAAAAACCGGCTTAAAGCCACCTCTTTCAGGGGATGGATAGTCCGGTTTTAGCGAATTTTTTAGTCATCTTTAATGCAGCGTACCGGAAAACCATTTTTTTTATCTCGTGTTGCCAAGCTGAAACCATCTCCGAAATAATTAATGTATATAATAGAGTTATCCGTATAAAACCACATATTGCCTGTGTAGCCTAATCCCGTATAATTGCCATTATCGCTTCGACGACCTGTAGGCAAAAATGAAAATCCAAACGCATCAATACCATATTTGTCATGAGATTCCCACCTCGGATGCTCATCAGTATTGCATTCTCCGCCAAGGGGTGAATCTATCTGCCGGCATGATTTTAAAGCCTTACCGTATTCTCCGGAAGAAATGCCTTGAGATTCCATATAAAGTATCAATTCTGAAAAATCATTTAGATATTTAGGTAATCTCCAGCCTACAGGGCAAATGCCTCTTGCATCATCCATTACATACCAATTATATAAAGCACCATAAGCTTCAAGAACATCATCATCTGACTCAAGGCCGTATAAATCATCGTGAGGATAAACAGCATAAGCACCTTGCTCGTTTTCCCCTGCATCAATCCATCCATCATTATCAAGCCCTGTGGGTATATCGTCTCCATTATTGTATTGGGTTACCCGCAGGTTTTCTGCCATCCATAACTGCTCGCCTATAAGCACAGTCTGGTATTCATTGCCTTGTTCATCAGTAACAGGATCGGTAATGCAGCCACCATCGTGAATGATCCATCCAAACTCGTTAATTATATGCATCCGGCTATCAGCCGGATCGCCCATATCATAACGGCTACTTCCTGCGTGGAAAGTGACATTTGACATTAAAGAAGGTAATCCCGACCATTTTATCAGCAGATTGTTATAGTTTTCTGTTGAAAGCTGCGAACCCTCAAGAAAACCTTCCAAATTTCCAACACTTGAAACATCCCAGTCGCTGATATCCTGATCAAACGGAGTGTTTTTGAACATCTCGTACATAGTGAAAACATTGCTGACATCCCAGCCGCCTATATCCTGGTTGAAACCAGAATCCTTAAACACCTGGTACATATGTTGTATATGCCCGACATCCCAGCCGCTTAAATCCTGGTTAAAACCAGAACCTTCAAACATTGATTCCATAGATGTTATGCCACTTATATCCCAGTTGCTGATATCCTGGTTAAAAGATGAATTCATAAACATTCTCATCATAGAATTTACATTTCCGGAAGCTTCATCAAAGAAATCACCGCATGTAAAACTCTCGACTTCTGTATCCCTGAACATATCACTGGCACTGTTAATTCCGGTAACACCATCGGAAACGGGTGTCAGAATATCAGTCAGCATTCCGGCGTAGGTGCACTCAAATCCTGTATAAAACGCAATTCTGCTTGCTTCACCCCTTACTCTTACAGTCCACGTACCGGCCTCACCAAAATCGTGCCCGGGCGTAACAAAGCCGTTGTGTACTGTTATGTTGCCATCGCCCCAGTCAACCACAAGATTGTCAGCATTATCAACACGGAATTGGTAGTCGGTTTGGCCTGGAGTTGTTTCTATTTCAAAATCAAAAGTTTCCTGTTCCTCAAAGGTGGCAGTAACTGCAACATCTTCGCCCGGCATGGTAAATTTGGTTACAGGTGAATTTTCATCTTCGAAGCCGCCAGCCGGAGCCTGCCACTCAACAAAATCATAGAAGTACTCCGGATCAGCGGTAATTTCCACTTCAGTTCCTTCAGCATATTCGCCTTCACCATCCACAGTACCGCCTTCCTCCGGGTTTGCAACAAGAGTCAGATTGTATAATATTGCAAAGTTAGCCGTCAGGGTCATATCTTCTGCCGGCATGGTATATTCAAAGTCTGGCTGGCTGCTTACCACATTGCTGTACTGATCTGTCCAGTTCACAAAGATATAACCCTCGTTGACGGTAGCGGAAACATCAACCTTTTCTCCTCCTACATATTCACCTTCACCTTCTACAGTATTTGCTCCTTCAGGATTTACTGTCAGTGTAAGATTGTTGAAGATATCACCGCCATCGGTAATTGTCCATCCAAACGTATCAATTATATGCTGCCTTCTTACTGCCGGATCACCCGGATCGTACCTGCTGGTACCACCATGAAAATCAAGGTCTTCAACCAAATCCCGGTGAGACCACCCAACAAGCAGCTTGTTATAGTTCTCAGTTGAAAGCTCTGACCCTGAAAGAAAACCGGTAAAGTGTTCAACATTAGAGACATCCCATTCGCCTATATCCTGGTCGAAAGGCGTATCTTCGAACATGGATCCCATATTGGTAACTTTACTCACATCCCATCCGCCTATATCCTGGTCGAAAGGTGAGTGGGCGAACATGTATCTCATATTTGTAACATTGCTCACACCCCATCCGCCTATATCCT
>PXAP01000140.1 GCA_003567115.1 Bacteroidota bacterium | reverse complement strand
ATAAAAATGCAGTCATACTCCAGAATGCATGCCAGTCCCATGTTCCGGGAAAAATACTTCCAATGGTAATAAAACCGCCAAGTGACCTGTATGCACCGGTTTCAGGTGAAAAGATCATCCTGAGCTGCTTGAGGTAACCGGTGAAAGTATCCACCCCCCTGGTTATTCCGGCAGGTATAGCCTCCACAAAAGAATACTCAATACTTTTAAGCTCGAAAAACCTATTCAGCTCTCCAACCGGTCGGATACCAAGAATACCTTCTTCAGGAACAGTCACCGGTATCTCAACCAACATATCATTGCGTTCAACGGTTACTATTACCTCCTGGTTTCTGTATTCCTGTATTTTTTCCCTGAATTCAAGAAAAAAGGGTATTTCCTGATCATTTAACCCAACAATCCTGTCACCTTCCCGAATGCCGGCCTCTTCTGCCCTTGAATCAGGGGTAAAATCATCTACTATAAAAGGAATTCTCATGTTTATAAAAGGTTCCCCTTCCAGCAGACGGGGGATTATATTATCAGGTACGCTGACATTGATCAACTCACTATTACGCTTAACCTGAATGGTTTCTGCCTTATCCAGAACAATGGCAGGAAGGATCTGGTTAAACTGTTCTATTTCCTGTTTATCAACAGATACAATATGATCGCCGTGCTGTAATCCTATTTCTCTGCCAAGTGAGTCGGCATGTATGCCATATTTCAGATTTTCTACGGGTAAATATCTTTCACCCCATGCATAAAGCATTGAAGAGTAAATAATAAAGGCAAGGACAACATTTACCATCACTCCTCCCAGCATTATAAGCAATCTCTGCCAGGCAGGCTTGGACCGAAACTCCCAGGGTTCCGGTTCCTTTTTCATTTGCTCCTTGTCCATAGATTCATCGATCATGCCTGAAATCTTTACATACCCTCCCAGGGGCAGCCATCCCAGGCCGAATTCAGTATGCCCTTTTTTTGCTTTGAACAAAGTGAACCAGGGATTAAAAAAAAGATAAAATTTCTCCACCCTTGTATTGAAAAGCCGGGCAAATATAAAATGCCCCATTTCATGTATAATAATAAGAATCGAGAGGCTCAGAAACAACTGTGCCGCTTTTACAAGTATCTCCATTTCAAGTTTTTTTCAAGTTTTTTTCAGTTAAAACTAACATCACTATTAAATGTACATTATACAATCCGGCTTTCTGCAAATAACCGTGCTTCTTTGTCAACATCATGATAATCGGCCAGATCAGGATATTTTACAAATGGAACCTTATCCATTGTTTTTTCGATTACAGATGAAATATCATAGAACCCTATCCTGTCATTCAAAAAAGCCTGAACAGCAATCTCATTTGATGCATTCATCACACAGGGCATGGTGCCACCTGTTTTCATTGCCCGGTACGCTATGGAAAGATTGGGGAAATTGACAAGATCAGGCGATTCAAAGCTCAGTTCCGGGTAATCGGTAAAACTGAAACGCGGTAAATCCGTTTTTATTCTTTCAGGGCAGGAAAATGCATATAATATCGGAAGTTTCATATCAGGAAGGCCCATTTGTGCCTTCATGGAACCATCTTCAAACTGTACCAGCGAATGAATAATTGACTGGGGATGTATAACTACCTCGATCTGATCAGGATGTAAATTAAACAACCATTTGGCCTCAATAACCTCAAGTCCCTTGTTCATCATTGTGGCCGAATCGATGGTTATTTTTGCCCCCATGGTCCAGTTTGGATGACAGAGTGCTTCTTTTTTTGTCACATTTTCAAGAAAATGACGGTCTTTACCCCTGAAAGGCCCTCCCGAGGCAGTCAGATACACTTTTTCAATGGCATCAGGCTCTCCAACAAGGCATTGGAAAATAGCCGAATGCTCTGAGTCTACAGGAATAATTGGAACTCTATTTGCACGTGCCATACCGGTTATCATCTCGCCTGCAATTACAAGTGCCTCCTTATTAGCCAGGGCAATAGTCTTACCGGCTTTAATTGCATTAATTGTTGGTATCAGCCCTGAATATCCAACCAGGGCAGCCAGTACAATATCGATCGATTCCATGCCCACTATCTGCTCCAGTGCATCAGCACCTGCACGGACCTCTACAGGATGGTTCTTCAAAGCTTCAGACAAAACCCTGTAATTATCTTCATTGGCAATAACCACAATACTGGGCTTAAATGTAACTGCCTGTTCAATAAGCAACTCGAAATTATTGTATGCGGTAAGAACCTCAACTTTGAACATCTCATTATACCTTTCAATAATTTCAAGCGCCTGGGTACCTATTGATCCTGTTGAGCCCAGTATTGCAATTCTCTTCATCCGAATAAAGTATAGTTATCAAGTTTATTTTCTAATACTTACAATAGCCTGTTATTCATGCTCAGTATTTCATTGCCCGGACATCTATGGTATGCCCGGATTCATATGCCAACCACAAGATAATGAAAGTTAAATCCAGATTAAAAAGGAATATAATTCTCAGGATCAAGAGGTGAACCGTTATGCCACAACTCAAAATGAAGATGCGGTCCTGTTGTGAGTTCACCAGAATCACCAACTATTGCTATTGCTTCGCCGGCATTTACATGTTCCCCCACATTTTTCAGCAATTCCGCATTATGCTTATATAAAGACAAGTAATTATTATCATGTTGTATTTGAATAACATATCCTGTCTCGCTAGTCCAGTTGGCAAAAATTACCGTACCATCCATAACAGCCTGAACTGGCTGATCAATATCCGTGACCATATCAACCCCAAAATGATTTGATTCGGGATTAAACCGGTTAATAATCAGTCCTTTTGCCGGAGGAAGAAAATGTGTTGAAGCTGGATTTTCAGGAAGCGGAATTTCCTGCGAAATTCGCATATTATATGGTTCATCTCTTTCTATTTGCGCTCTCAGAACAGAATCTTGCAGAGACCTGGTAAAATGAATATCTTCTATTCTCATGTTTGTATCTGTGGTGTATTCATAAGTTCTTGGTTCCCGTCCGGCAATTATTTCCCTTACGTTTTCCAGAAATTGTTCCCTGATCCTTATTTCGTTTTCCAGTGAGTCAAGTAAAATGGCATTCATTATCAGGTCACGACGTGTGCTGCCATCGGGATAACCGGGAATGAATTCACGCACCGGAGTAAATGCAATCAATATAGTAACCAGTGAAACAAGAAGAATTACCGATATTCCAATTATTGAGAAGACATTCATTTTTGTAATCCTTACTGATATTACCTCTTCATAAGAATGATCATTAAAAATTATGAACCTGTACCTGTGCTTCAACCGATTGTAAAAGCTATTTTTATTTTCTTTTCCTGTCATATAAATCCTGTTTTGATCTTATTACAAATATAATAAGATTAATTGTATCCCCCTGTTACCTGTTTTTAAAATTTACATGGTATTTAATAATCTTACTCTATGCCGAAAATTAGTTTTTATAAAACGGCATTTTTTTAAATATTGAAACCCGGATTTATGTAAATAATTATCGGATATTTTGTGATTCCCCAAACTTGAATTATCTTTGCAAGCAATATTATTGCGGGGTGGAGCAATGGTAGCTCGTTGGGCTCATAACCCAAAGGTTACAGGTTCGAATCCTGTCCCCGCTACAAGGAAAGCCTGCTTATCATTTGATTGGCAGGCTTTTGATTTTTATACAAATAGGGTGGTGATTAAATATCCTTAACTAATATATGTTATTTATATAATCCGGTTATACGGAATCTCGTTACGGTATAATCTTAACGCATTCTGTGCTGCCTTAACCCTCATCTCTGTAATTGATTCTTTTGAATAATAGGATGTATGGGGATTAATAATTATACGGCCATTGATCCAATCTTCAGATCTTCTCCATGCATCAACCAATTTACAGGGATCAGGGGGCTCCTGAGGCAGTACATCAGTGGCAAAATTATAAATTTTCCCTTTTTTAATAGCTTCATAAATCAGATCCAAATCAGAAAACAGACCTCCCCTTGCAGTATTTACAAGGGATGAGCCAAATTTCATCCTGTAAATAAATGATTGATCTACCATCCCTTGTGTTTCATCATTCAAAGGTACATGAAGAGTTACAATATCTGAATTTTCCAGTACTTCTTCGAGAGAATCAACTCTTTTGGCAGATAAAATTTTTTCATATCCACGTTCTTTGTATTTATCGTAAAATATTACATTGAACTTTAATGCATTACATTTTAAAACTACTGAGCCACCAATCCTCCCGGCACCAATTACAGCAACAGTAGTTTCGGAATTTCTTTTAATTAACGGATTGAAATTCTCCTGCCAGGTTGATTGAAATTTTTTCGCAGAGTTATTGTAATTAGTCATTCCCCGTGCAATATTGGTAATCATTGCAATTGAGCTGTCACTTACCTCATCAATGCCATATTCAGGATTGTTACAGGCAATAATTCCTTTTGACTCTAAAATATGAAGATCAAGGGTATCATAACCAACTCCGTACCTCTGAACAGCTTTCAGCTTAGGCAAGCCTGCAATATAATCCTGATTAATTTTTTCATGCCATACAAGCAGGACTTCAGTATCCTGATTTACCTCTGTGGATATCAATTCGCCCAGTATGTCCTTTTCAATATCAGGGTCTGAAACAAAGTCTGTTATGGCTATTTTTGACATTATTTCAATTCCTGCCTTATTTTTCCTGCAATGTCAGCAAGTTCTTCTTCACTTAACTTTAGCTTTGGCCGGCTAAAATTGATGTCATTGATACTGTTAATGGGTATAAGATGGATATGGGCGTGCGGAATTTCCAGCCCCAGTACTGCAATACCAATGCGGTTACACGGAACAACTATTTCTATGGCTTTTGCAACACGTTTTGAAAAAACCTGAATGCCTGCAAGCAGGTCATCATCCAGATCAAATATATAATCTATCTCCTTTTTGGGTATAACAAGCGTGTGACCCTCTGCCAACGGATTAATATCCAGAAAAGCATAATAATTATCATCCTCGGCAATTTTATGGGATGGAATTTCTCCCTTTACTATTTTGCTAAAAAGAGTAGTCATTTACAATTATTTTATGTATTACCTGGAAATTTGCATTATTTCAAGCTTTATTTTCCCCGAGGGAACTATTACCTCAACCTGATCACCTACCTTCTTACCTAGCAGCCCTTTTGCAATAGGTGTATTGACAGATATCTTCCCTGCCTTGATATCAGCTTCGGAATCAGAAACTATAAAGTATTCCATTATGGCATTATTGCCCTTATTTTTTATTTTAACCTTGTTCAATATCTGAACCCGGTTTAAATCAATCATAGATTCATCCAGAATACGTGAATTCGCCAAAGATTCTTCAAGCCTGGCAATTTTAATCTCCAGCATTTCCTGTGCTTCTTTAGCTGCCTCATATTCTGCATTTTCGGACAAATCACCTTTGTCTCTTGCTTCAGCTATCTGCCTGGATATTGCCGGCCTTTCAACACTTTTAAGGTGTTCAAGTTCAGATTTTAACTTATGTAACCCCTCCTCTGTTAAATAAGAAACTTTATTCATGATCTCTATCCTTTATGAATTAAAATAAAAAAGAATTCCGGTACCCGGAACTCTTTCCTGGGCAAAGATATAAAATTTTAATATAGCAAACTTATAATGCAGCCATTATCAAAAACATTCAGAAACAATTCTTGCACTGCTTTTAACAAATCTTTGAATTTAACCGATCAAATAATTAAGGGAAAATATTTACAAAAAAACAGGAATACGCTGAAATGTAATTTTAAAAGGTCCTTCGTTCAAGTATCTCCTTATAAATAACAGCTCTTTTCAAATCAAAGGTGATTTCTCTGTCCTCAGGCTGATTAATTCCATAGGCATCTGCTTTGGACTGACTCTCAAATTGTGCAATGGGATTATTTTCAGAAGCCTCCTTTAAGACTTCATCGGAATCCATAAGCTTATCCCTGGCTTCTGATTCAGACATCCATGAAACAGATTCACCTTGTGCCCTTTCTGTAGCAGTTACAGGTTGGGGTTTTACATCATATTCTTCTTCGTCCTTAAATATATCTTCAGGCATCCCGGTAGTGCCGGCATCTTCCTTATCTTTAACCTGATCAGGTCTCTTTTTTCTCATGCTAAGAACCAGGATCACAACTGCAATAATCAGATATATTAAACTTTCGAAAAGTCCTTCCATAATAATTATGTTAAAGACAAATTTACAAAAATCAACTCAAAATCATGTAATGCATTCAGGATAAATAAAATTTCCTTTAGTTTTGCAAAAAATTCGGATAGAAACCATGTTAGATATTTCAAAGTTAAGAAAAATATTTATCATTTCATTACTAATTATTACGGGATTTGCAGGATGCGATGATAATGATTACTGGATCCCGAATGTGCCTGTTAATATAAGAATTCCCCTCACTCGATTATCCGATCTGGGGCTTTTGCAGGCAAGATACTGGCCGGGGGGAGTTAACGGAATTATTATTTTCAGACGGGGAGACAGGGAATTCAATGCATTTGACCGTACCTGTACCTTCCAGCCATCAGAAAATTGTGCAGTAGTTATTATGGATGACCTGTTTGCAGAATGTCCCTGCTGCGGATCACAGTTTCATCTTTCTTTTGAATATCCTGCATCACCAGAGAAAGGTCCCGCAAAAAGACCTTTGAAGCAATACAGGACTACTGTGGATGGTCAACGGTTGCACATCAGCAATTAACAATTTATCCGGTTTCATATTTATTCAACCTGATTAATATAAACTTAGAAACATCCTTTAGCCTTTAAGCCATGAATACGAATATTTTTTCTTCACAAAAAATCCTGGCTACTGATTTCTGCCAGGACAGGAATTAGGAATTAATGAGGTCAGGATACAGTGAGACAAAATGCCGGTTGATTTAAAAAATTAGTCTTATGTTGGTAATAAAAGCCAGATTTTAATATGCTTTGTATTGCGCATTCATACACTGATCCGTATTTCAACCTTGCT
>PXAP01000317.1 GCA_003567115.1 Bacteroidota bacterium | reverse complement strand
AAATTATCCGAATTCGGGCACTTTTCACCTGAAGATCCCTTTTTTGTAACGGGTAATAATAAAAAGCTCTATCCGGAGCTGGTATACAGGATCGTAAAGAAATATCTCCGCCTTATTACTTACGGCGGAAAAAAAAGTCCGCACATTCTCAGGCATAGTTTTGCAACCCATATGCTCAATCATGGAGCGGACCTTAATGCCATAAAAGAGCTGCTTGGACATACAAACCTTGCGGCCACACAGGTATATACGCATAATTCATTCGAAAAACTCAGGAAAATTTATAAACAGGCTCATCCGAGAGCATAAAAATAAGAGGAGGAATGTATATGGATATCAAGATTAATTCGGTAAGATTTGATGCTGATATTAAGCTGATAGATTTCATTAAGTCTAAGGTCGGCAAACTTTTTCAGTTCAATGATGATATTATTGCTGCCGAAGTATTTCTTAGACTTGAGAACTCCCAGGATATGGAAAACAAAATTACCGAGATCAGACTCGATATTCCCGGTAATAATCTCTTCGCCAAAAAACAAGGCAAGTCTTTTGAAGAAGCCACGGATCTCGCGGTTGATGCCCTCAGAAAGCAGGTTAAAAGGAAAAAGGATAAGCTCAGGAAAAACTGACGCTTCTCTTTCGGTTTAAGTATTAAATGAACATAAAATTTATGAGCCTGTATCCGGCAGATTTTTTTTTAATTTTTGGGTTATTACCAAAATATTTATACATTTGCAAACCTGTTTTGGAGGGAAAACATAGTAAGTTCTTTTAATGCCGATGT
This sequence comes from Bacteroidota bacterium, assembly GCA_003567115.1. Lineage (GTDB taxonomy): Bacteria > Bacteroidota > Bacteroidia > Bacteroidales > PUMT01 > PXAP01. Next base: position 25,344 of record PXAP01000317.1, on the reverse strand, counting down.
AGCTCAGTTGGTCAGAGCAGCTGATTTGTAATCAGCAGGTCGGGGGTTCGAATCCGTCCATCGGCTCAACTTGCTGAAAAGATAAGGGGAGATACCAAAGCGGTCAACTGGGGCAGACTGTAAATCTGCTGGCGCACGCCTTCGGAGGTTCGAATCCTTCTCTCCCCACCAATTGCACAAGCGGGAGTAGCTCAGTTGGCAGAGCATCAGCCTTCCACGCTGAGGGTCGCGGGTCCGAATCCCGTCTCCCGCTCTTTCTTTGCCGATGTAGCTCAGAGGTAGAGCGCTTCCTTGGTAAGGAAGAGGTCATGGGTTCAATTCCCATCATTGGCTCTAAGAAGCGTATTTTAATAATTTTCGGAACTAATATTATTCATCAATTTATCAAATAATTTTGGAGTTATGGCAAAAGCAAAATTTGAAAGAACTAAACCTCACGTCAATATTGGAACCATCGGTCACGTTGACCACGGGAAAACAACTTTGACAGCGGCAATGACCCTCTTGCTTTCAAGAAAGGGGCTTTCCGAGATAAAAACCTTCGATCAGATAGACAATGCCCCTGAAGAGAAGGAAAGAGGTATTACAATCAATACAGCACATGTGGAATATCAGACAGAATCACGCCACTACGCACATGTTGACTGCCCGGGACATGCCGATTATGTTAAGAATATGGTTACAGGTGCAGCCCAGATGGACGGCGCCATACTTGTTGTGGCAGGTACTGACGGACCTATGCCGCAGACACGCGAACATATTCTCCTTGCCCGCCAGGTTAATGTACCCCGCCTTGTTGTCTTTATCAATAAGGTTGATTTGGTTGATGACCCTGAGCTGCTTGAGCTGGTTGAAATGGAGGTACGGGAATTGCTGAGTTTTTATGAGTTTGACGGAGATAACGCCCCGGTAATCCATGGTTCGGCACTTGGTGCACTGAACGGCGAGGAAAAATGGGAAGAGAAGGTGATGGAGCTTATGGATGCCGTTGATGAGTATATACCCGTTCCCCCCAGGGACATTGAAAAGCCTTTTCTTATGCCGGTTGAAGATGTATTCTCAATTACTGGCCGCGGAACCGTTGCTACCGGAAGGATTGAGACAGGTGTTGTAAACTCCGGTGATGAGATGCAGTTGGTTGGACTTGGTGCAGAGAGAAAAACCGTTGTTACCGGTGTTGAAATGTTCCGTAAGATCCTTGACCGGGGTGAGGCCGGTGATAACGTTGGACTGCTTCTGAGGGGCGTGGACAAAAAAGAGATTAAAAGAGGTATGGTTATTGCCAAGCCAGGATCGATTACTCCCCATACAAAATTCAAGGCTGAGGTTTATGTATTAAAGAAGAATGAAGGTGGTCGTCATACTCCGTTTCACAATAATTACCGTCCGCAGTTCTTTTTGAGGACGCTGGATATAACAGGAGAGATCAAGCTTCCGGAAGGAACCGAGATGGTAATGCCGGGTGATAATGTAACAATAACTGTTGAACTTATCTACCCCGTGGCTATAAATCAGAACCTCAGGTTTGCCATCCGTGAAGGCGGCCGGACGGTCGGGGCAGGCCAGGTAATTGAAATTCTGGACTAAAAACAAAAAATAACGGGCATGATAATTTCAGGGTAAATTATGCCTGTTCGCATTCCAGACACGGGTGTAGCTCAATTGGTAGAGTGGCGGTCTCCAAAACCGTTGGCTGGGAGTTCGAGTCTCTCCACCCGTGCTAAAGAATTTTCAGTATGAGAATTAAAAAGTATTTTCAGGAAGCTTTCACTGAACTGGTTCATAAAGTGTCATGGCCGACATGGGAGGAGCTTCAAAATTCTGCTGTGATTGTTATGATAACATCCTTTATCATTGCGATGATAGTTTTTGGAATGGACTTTGTATTTGAGAATTTTATGGAGACTGTCTACAGCATATTCTATTAATGCCCGGGTTGTAATGAGTGAGAACATAAAAAGGTGGTACGTACTTCGAGCTATCGGGGGAAAGGAAAAGAAGGTCAAAGAATATATTGAAAGTGAAATAAACCGCCTGAATCTTCAGGAATATATTTCACAGGTACTTATTCCTACCGAAAAGGTATATAAGATACGCAGCGGGAAAAAAATCAGCAAGGAGAGGAATTTTTTCCCGGGTTATGTCCTAATTGAGGCAGTTCTGGCAGGGGAAATTCCCCATATCCTTCAAAACATTCCCAATGTTATAGGTTTTCTCGGATCCAGGGGAGATGAGCCGGTACCTCTTCGCCAGTCTGAAGTAAACCGTATACTTGGAAAAGTAGATGAGCTTGCAGCCAGCGAAGAGGAGATAAATGTTCCTTTCTTTGTCGGGGAAACGGTAAAAGTTACAGACGGTCCGTTCAACAGCTTTTCCGGGATTATTGAAGAAGTTAATGATGAGAAGAAAAAACTGAAAGTTATGGTAAAGATTTTTGGAAGGAAAACCCCTCTTGAACTAAGCTTTATGCAGGTTGAAAAAGAATAGCTGACAACTTAAATAATGAAACAGAAACTGTTACGCATCCTTTCATATATATATTTGATGGTTATAGAATCGCTTCCGGAATTTAACTGTCACATTAAAAGCAAATAGATAGAATTATGGCAAAAGAAGTTGCTGGATTGATAAAATTGCAAATCAGAGGTGGTGCTGCCAATCCTTCTCCTCCAGTTGGCCCTGCACTGGGTGCCAAGGGAGTAAATATCATGGAGTTTTGCAAGCAATTCAATGCCAGGACCCAGTCGAGTGCCGGTAAATTGTTACCCGTGATCATTACGGTTTATTCCGATAAATCATTTGAATTCGTGGTAAAAACACCACCGGTCGCAACACAGTTGATGGAAGCCTCCAAACTTCAGAAAGGTTCTTCGGAGCCCAACAGCATGAAGGTGGCTGCCGTGACCTGGGACCAGGTAAAAAAAATTGCTGAGGACAAAATGCCCGATCTTAATGCCTTCACGGTAGATTCGGCAATGAAGATGGTGGCAGGTACAGCCAGGAGTATGGGGATTACCGTTAGGGGTGCCCCGCCGTTTGTTAAAAGATAAACAGATATATTAATAATGACTAAACTTACAAAGAACCAAAAAGCAGTTCTGGAAAAGCTGGAACCCGGCAGACTCTATAAATTGAGCGAGGCGGTTGATATGGTAAAAGAAATTACCTACACCCGTTTTGATGCATCGGTCGATATTGATATACGCCTTGGGGTTGATCCCAGGAAAGCCAACCAGATGGTAAGGGGTGTAGTAACCCTTCCGCATGGTACTGGTAAGCAGGTCAGGGTTTTGGCTTTGTGTACACCGGATAAGGAAGAAGAGGCCAAAGCTGCGGGAGCCGATCATGCCGGTCTTGACGAATACATTGAAATGATAAAGGGAGGCTGGACAGATGTGGATGTTATCATAACAATGCCCCCTGTAATGGCCAAAGTCGGTCAGCTTGGCAGGATTCTGGGTCCGCGCGGACTCATGCCTAATCCCAAAAGCGGAACCGTAACCATGGATATAGGCAAGGCCGTTAATGAGGTGAAAGCCGGTAAGATTGATTTCAAGGTTGACAAGTTTGGAATAGTTCATACTTCCGTTGGAAAGGTCTCATTTGAAAAACCGAAGCTTGTTGAGAATGCCAGGGAATTCATTCAGACCATTGTAAAGCTCAAGCCTGCTGCTTCAAAGGGTACATACATAAGAAGTATTTACCTTTCAAGCACTATGAGTCCTGGTTTGAAGATTGATCCCAAATCATTCGATTAGTGGTTCATCTGTATCGACAGATAATCTGATTAATACAATCCTTATAAATGAATCATCCATGTTTGCATCAAGGCACACAAAAAGAACTGAAAGTCACATCAGGATAATATTGCCCAATGAACAATATACTGCATGTGAGTTCGGCTGTAAGTCAAAAAAGCATGGATGATTCATCGGCTTTGAAACACTGAGCATACTAATAATGATTTTATACTATTGTAAAATAAACAGATAACCATATTTTATACAGATGAAACGAGAAGACAAGAACGTGATTATTCAGGAGCTGACTGATAAGCTGAACAGGTATGATCACTTTTATCTTACCGATATATCCGATCTTAATGCAGCCGATACCAGTCTGCTGAGAAGAAAATGTTTTGATAAAAGTATCAATCTGGTGGTGGTAAAAAACACCCTTCTGAGAAAAGCCCTTGAACAATCGGAGAAAAATTTTGAAGATCTGTATGATGTACTGAAAGATTCCACATCAATCATGTTTTCAGAAAATGGTAATGTTCCTGCCAGGCTTATAAAGGAGTTTCGTAAGAAATATGAGAGGCCTTTATTGAAGGCTGCCTTTGTTGAACAGGGTTTTTATTTTGGCGATGAGCAGGTTGAGAGTCTTTCGCAGCTCAAGACCCGTGAAGAACTGATTGGCGATATTGTGCTGATTCTTCAGTCGCCTGCCAAAAACATTATATCCTCTCTTAAGTCAGGAGGAGGAAAACTGGCAGGTATTGTTAAAACATTATCGGACAAGGAAACATAGGAGTTAAAGTTATGATGTACATACGCATAACCGGAACCTGGAGGAAAACAGGTCTGAATGTTTTAAAGTGAAAATTAAACAGATAATTAAAGAAATAAGAATAATCAAAATTAAATTTAACAGAAATGGCAGATTTAAAAGCGTTTGCAGAACAATTGGTTAATTTGACTGTAAAAGAAGTAAATGAACTGGCTCAGATCCTTAAGGATGAATATGGTATTGAGCCCGCTGCATCTGCGGTTGCAGTAGCAGGTCCTGCTGCAGCTGAAGAAACTGCAGAAGAAGAAAAGACACAGTTTGATGTAGTACTTAATGCAGCCGGTGGTGCAAAATTACAGATAGTAAAACTGGTAAAGGAACTGACCGGATTAGGCCTGAAAGAAGCCAAGGAACTGGTTGACGGCGCCCCGAAAGCAGTTAAGGAAGGCGTTCCGAAGGAAGAAGCCGAGTCGGTGAAATCACAACTTGAAGACGCAGGAGCAGAAGTTGAACTTAAATAACAGTTGCTGCAATATATTGAAAGACAGGGGATTAGAGTCTTAGTATAAGATTCTAACCCTTTTTAATGTTATAATTGTACAGGTTAATAATATTTTTTTATAATGTACGCAACAAATACTAAAAACAAGAGGATCAGTTTTTCATCCTCAAAGATTCAACTTGAATACCCTGATTTCCTGGAGATTCAGCTTAAATCATTTTCTGACTTCTTTCAATTGGGAACATCTCCGGAGAACCGGAAGAATGAGGGTCTTTTTAAGGTTTTCAATGAAAATTATCCCATAAGCGATACCAGGAACAATTTTGTTCTTGAGTTTATTGATTATTTTATTGATCCGCCCAGATATTCAATAGATGAGTGTATTGAAAGAGGTCTTTCATACAGTGTGCCGCTTAAGGCAAAGCTTAAGCTGTATTGCACTGATCCGGAACATGAGGATTTTGATACAGTAATATCTGATGTCTATCTGGGCACTGTGCCTTATATGACTGAGAGGGGTACTTTTGTAATAAACGGGGCTGAAAGGGTCATTGTTTCGCAGCTGCACCGTTCACCGGGAGTTTTTTTCGGGCAGAGCCTGCACGCGAACAAAACCAAGCTTTATTCTGCACGTATCATACCTTTTAAGGGGTCATGGATAGAGTTTGCAACTGACATCAATAACGTGATGTATGCATATATTGACAGGAAGAAGAAGCTGCCTGTTACGACCCTTTTACGTGCAATTGGATTTGAAAGCGACAAGGATATTCTTGAGATTTTTGATCTTGCCGATGAGGTAAAAGTTTCCAAAACCGCCCTTAAGAAACATATTGGCCGGAAACTGGCTGCCCGTGTATTAAAGTCATGGGTCGAGGATTTTGTTGACGAAGATACCGGTGAAGTAGTTTCCATTGAACGTAATGAGGTTATTATTGATCGTGAGACTGTCCTGGAAAATGAACATATCAACGAAATAATTGACTCGGGTGCTCCGCATATCCTTTTGCATAAGGAAAATCAGAATCTTGCAGATTTTGCCATTATTTATAACACATTGCAGAAAGATCCGTGTAACTCTGAAAAAGAAGCTGTTCTGCATATCTATCGTCAGCTGAGGAATTCTGAACCGCCGGATGATACCACGGCCCGTGATGTTATTGAAAAGCTTTTCTTTTCGGACAAGCGATATGACCTGGGTGATGTCGGACGCTACAGGATCAATAAAAAGCTTGGGCTTGATATTGACATTGATACCAAGGTACTTACAAGGGAAGATATAATAAGTATCATTAAATACCTTATTGAGCTGATCAATTCGAAAACTGATGTTGATGACATTGATCACTTGAGTAACCGCCGTGTAAGAACTGTGGGTGAGCAGATGGCCAATCAGTTTGGAGTTGGACTGGCACGTATGGCCCGCACCATCAGGGAAAGGATGAATGTGAGGGATAATGAGGTTTTTACACCTATTGACCTTATCAATTCCAAAACCCTTTCTTCTGTTATCAACTCATTTTTCGGGACCAACCAGCTTTCGCAGTTCATGGATCAAACCAACCCGCTGGCTGAAATGACCCATAAAAGACGCATGTCCGCACTCGGTCCCGGTGGCCTGTCACGCGAGCGTGCCGGTTTTGAGGTAAGGGATGTACACTACACTCACTACGGAAGGCTTTGTCCGATAGAAACGCCTGAAGGACCCAATATCGGGCTTATTTCGTCACTCTGTGTCTATGCCAAGATCAATGATCTGGGCTTTATTGAAACACCTTATCGAAAGGTTAATAACGGCAGGGTAAGCCTCGACTCCAGCGAAATCATATATTTCAGTGCCGAGGAGGAAGAGGCCAAGACAATAGCACAGGCCAATGCTTTGCTAGAGGATGATGGCACTTTTTCCAGCCAGAGGATCAAGGCCAGGTTTAACGGCGATTTTCCCCTTGCAGAATGGGATAAAATAGAACTTATGGACGTGGCTCCCAACCAGATTGCCTCCATAGCGGCATCCCTGATTCCTTTCCTGGAACATGATGATGCCAACAGGGCACTGATGGGATCAAATATGATGAGACAGGCCGTTCCTCTTATTAATCCGGAAAGCCCGGTTGTGGGTACCGGACTGGAAGCCCGGGTGGCATCCGATTCCCGTATACTTTTTGTGGCCGAAGGAGACGGAGTGGTTGAATATGTTGATGCAGAAGAGATACTTATAAGGTATAACCGCAGTAACAAGGAACAGTTTGTCAGCTTCGAGCCGGAAGTAAAAAGGTATAAGCTGCCAAAGTTCAAAAAAACCAATCAAAATACGGTTCTTAACCTTAAGCCGTTGGTTTCCAGGGGAGACAAGGTTTCCAGGGGACAGATACTTACCGAAGGCTATGGCACGCGGAACGGAGAACTGGCTCTTGGACGCAACCTGAAGGTTGCCTTTATGCCATGGAAGGGTTATAACTTTGAGGATGCCATCGTTATCAGTGAGCGGCTGGTAAGGGATGATTATTTTACTTCCATACATGTTGACGAATATCTGCTGGAAGTCCGCGATACCAAACGCGGCATGGAAGAGCTGACTCCCGATATACCTAATGTGAGCGAAGAGGCTACCAGGGATCTTGATGAGAATGGTATTATCAGGATAGGTGCCGAGGTGAATCCGGGCGATATCCTTATCGGTAAGATAACCCCGAAAGGTGAATCGGACCCTTCTCCCGAAGAGAAACTGTTACGTGCTATATTTGGTGACAAAGCAGGAGATGTTAAGGATGCCTCCCTGAAAGCTTCACCCTCCCTTCAGGGAGTAGTAATTGACAAGAAGTTGTTCTCAAGGTCGGTAAAAGACAAGAAGGTCAAGCTTTCGGAAAAGATGAGCCTGAGCAAGCTGGATGAAGAATTTGAAAGGAAGATTGAGGATCTGACCGGAAAATTGGTTGATAAACTGTTTATTCTCGTTAACGGGCGAACTTCACAGGGTGTAAAAAACTATCTGAACGAGGAGGTGATTCCCAAAGGAGTCAAGTTCACGCAGAAATTATTGCAGGAGATTGATTTTCTGAATGTCAACCCCAACAAATGGACTACCGACAAGGAGAGGAACGAAAGCGTGAAAGAACTGCTGAATAATTATACTCTCAAATATAAAGAACTTGATGCGGTATATAAAAGAAAAAAGTATAATTTGACTATTGGCGATGAATTGCCTGCCGGAATTGTGCAGATGGCCAAGGTATACATTGCCAAGAAACGTAAGATCAAGGTAGGTGATAAGATGGCCGGCCGTCACGGCAACAAGGGAATTGTTTCCAAAATAGTGCGTGAGGAAGATATGCCCTTTCTGGAAGACGGGACCCCGGTTGATATAGTACTTAATCCCCTGGGGGTTCCTTCCAGGATGAATCTGGGACAGATTCTTGAAACTGTTCTGGGATGGGCAGGGAAGGAACTCGGACTGACTTTTGCTTCTCCGATATTTGACGGAGCAAATATAGATCAGATCACCGAATATACAAGAAAAGCAGGGTTGCCGGACTTCGGGAAGACCTATCTTTTCGACGGCGGTACAGGAGAACGCTTTGATCAGCCTGCTACTGTCGGTATTATTCATATGATGAAACTTGGTCATATGGTAGATGACAAAATGCATGCCCGTTCTATTGGCCCCTACTCACTTATTACGCAGCAGCCGCTTGGAGGCAAGGCCCAGTTTGGGGGTCAGCGCTTTGGTGAAATGGAGGTCTGGGCGCTTGAAGCATTTGGTGCATCACATATTCTGCAGGAGATCCTTACCATTAAATCTGATGATGTAGTAGGGCGTGCAAAAGCATATGAAAGTATTGTAAAGGGCGATACTTTGCCACAGGCAGGTATTCCCGAATCACTTAATGTGTTGCTTCATGAGCTTCGGGGCCTCGGTTTGAGCATCAACCTGGTCTGATTTATTGATTCAATCCCTTCCGGAATTTGAAATGGCAGGGATAAAGATTTACATAATACAAAATAATTTACAAGATATGTCATTTAGAAGAGACACCAAAGTAAAAAGCAATTTCACAAAGATTTCCATCGGCCTTGCATCACCTGAAGAGATTCTTGAGCGGTCAAGCGGTGAAGTGCTTAAACCGGAGACAATCAACTACCGTACTTATAAACCTGAACGGGACGGTTTATTTTGTGAAAGGATATTCGGACCGGTTAAGGATTATGAGTGTCATTGCGGGAAATACAAGCGCATCCGTTATAAGGGCATCGTATGTGACCGTTGCGGTGTTGAAGTAACTGAAAAGAAAGTAAGGCGTGAGCGTATGGGACATATCAACCTGGTTGTGCCTGTAGCTCATATATGGTATTTCAAGTCTTTGCCCAACAAGATAGGTTATCTTTTGGGACTCCCCACCAAAAAGCTGGAATCAATCATTTATTATGAAAGGTATGTGGTTATAAAGCCGGGTATAAAACAGGCTGATGGAATCGGGTATCTTGATTTTCTCACTGAAGAGGAATATCTTGATATAATTGATACATTGCCTAAAGACAACCAGTATCTTGATGATGACGATCCCAACAAATTTATTGCAGGGATGGGAGCAGAAGCCCTGCATCAGCTCCTTTCGTATATCGATCTTGATGAGTTGTCTTTTTCACTGCGCCACAAGGCCAATACCGAAACCTCACAACAAAGAAAAAATGAAGCTCTTAAACGGCTACAGGTGGTTGAGGCATTCCGCGCTTCAAAAGGTATAAACCGTCCGGAATGGATGGTTGTCAAGGTAGTGCCAGTTATCCCCCCCGAATTGAGACCTCTTGTTCCTCTTGACGGTGGGCGTTTTGCAACTTCCGACCTTAATGATCTCTACAGGAGGGTTATCATAAGGAACAACAGGCTAAAGCGCCTGATCGAGATCAAGGCTCCCGAGGTGATACTACGGAATGAAAAGAGAATGCTGCAGGAGTCTGTTGATTCGCTGTTTGATAATTCAAGAAAGGCTAACGCGGTAAAAACTGATGCCAACAGACCTTTAAAATCGTTGAGCGACAGTCTGAAAGGCAAACAGGGACGATTCCGCCAGAATCTGCTTGGTAAACGTGTTGATTACTCTTCAAGGTCGGTCATTATAGTGGGTCCGGAACTGGAGCTTCATGAGTGCGGGTTGCCCAAGGATATGGCAGCAGAGCTATATAAGCCCCTTATTATAAGGAAACTTATTGAACGGGGGATAGTAAAGACCGTTAAATCGGCCAAAAAGATTGTCGACCGTAAAGATCCTGTGGTGTGGGATATCCTTGAGAACGTGATTAAAGGTCATCCTGTCCTTCTTAACCGTGCCCCGACGCTTCACCGCCTTGGTATACAGGCATTCCAGCCCAAGATGATTGAAGGTAAGGCCATTCAGCTTCACCCTCTTGTCTGTACAGCTTTTAACGCGGACTTTGACGGTGACCAGATGGCTGTCCATTTACCTTTAGGCAACGCTGCGATACTGGAGGCTCAGATACTGATGCTTGCCTCACACAATATCCTGAATCCTGCAAACGGCGCTCCTATAAGTGTTCCGTCACAGGATATGGTTCTTGGCCTCTATTACCTGACCAAGGCGAGGAAAAGTGTGCCTGAACATCCGGTCAGGGGAGAGGGTATGACCTTCTACTCTCCTGAAGAAGTAATTATAGCATATAATGAGGGAGTTATTGATTTACACGCCATTATAAAAGTCAGAATCAGCAATGGTGAGACCGGAGAAACTTCCCTGCTTGAAACTACCGTTGGAAGAGTAATTTTTAATCAGTCGGTTCCTGAAAAAGCAGGTTTTATTAATGAGCTTCTGACAAAAAAGTCGCTTCGTGATATTATCGGCAGAGTACTTAAAAAAACAGGAACAGCAAAAACAGCCGGATTTCTTGACAATATAAAAAACATGGGTTATGAGATGGCTTTCCGCGGGGGACTATCCTTTAACCTGGATGATATTATTGTACCCGAAAAGAAGATTGAACTTATCAATGAAGGTTATGCACAGGTTGAGGAGGTTTTCAGTAATTATAACATGGGATTCATTACCAATAACGAACGTTATAATCAGATAATCGACATCTGGACACATATAAATGCCAAGTTGACCCAGACACTTATGAATCAGCTTACTGCTGACCAGCAGGGATTCAATTCAGTATTTATGATGCTTGATTCGGGTGCCAGGGGCTCGAAGGAACAGATAAGGCAGCTGTCAGGTATGAGGGGATTGATGGCAAAACCTCAGAAGTCCGGTGCTGCGGGATCTGAGATCATTGAAAATCCCATTCTTTCCAACTTTAAAGAGGGACTGTCGGTACTTGAGTACTTTATTTCAACTCACGGTGCCAGAAAGGGTCTGGCCGATACGGCTCTTAAAACTGCCGACGCAGGTTATCTTACCAGGAGACTGGTGGATGTGTCGCAGGATGTCATTGTTTCTGAGTCCGATTGCGGAACACTCCGGGGATTGCAGGCAACTGCCATAAAAAATAATGAAGAGACGGTGGAGTCACTTTACGAACGTATCCTTGGGCGGACTACAGTACATGATATATACCATCCTTCAACAGGTGATCTTATTGTTTCAGCCGGTGAGGAGCTGACTGAAGAAAAAACTTCGGTAATAGAAGAATCACCTATTGAACAGGTAGAGATACGCTCCGTACTTACCTGTGAATCAAAAAAAGGTGTATGTACCAAATGTTACGGGCGCAGTCTGGCTACAGGAAAGATGGTGCAAAACGGAGAAGCGGTTGGTGTTATAGCGGCGCAGTCAATCGGTGAACCCGGAACGCAGTTGACGTTGCGGACTTTCCATGTGGGTGGTACAGCATCCAATATTGCCGCTGAATCCAGTATCCTTGCCCGGTATGACGGAATACTGGAAATAGATGAACTGCGTACTATAGAGAAGACAGATGAATTTGGAAACAGGGTTGAAATAGTTATAAGCCGCCTGGCAGAAATGCGTATAATTGATAAGAACACAAATATTGCCCTTTCCACCCAAAACATTCCTTACGGTTCGAAACTCTATGTTAAAAACGGTTCTGAGGTTAAAAAAGGAGACCTTATATGTGACTGGGATCCTTATAATGCTGTTATTATAACCGAAGAGACAGGAAGGGTTGAATTTGATGCTCTTATAGAAGGTGTTACCTATAAGCAGGAGGTTGACGAGCAAACTGGTTTCAGGGAAAAGGTTATTATTGAAACCCGTGACAAATCAAAGAATCCTATGATCCGGGTTCGTTCAGATGACGGAGAGACACTTAAATCATATAACCTGCCGGTAGGTTCTCATGTATCGGTTGAAGAAGGCTCCGTTGTAAAGGCAGGAGAAATAATTGTAAAGATACCAAGGGCAGTAGGTAAATCGGGCGATATTACTGGTGGTCTGCCACGTGTAACCGAACTGTTTGAGGCAAGAAATCCATCAAATCCCGCTGTGGTGAGTGAGATTGACGGTGAAGTGCAGTTTGGAAAAATAAAGCGCGGTAACCGGGAGATAATTATCAAGTCCAGGTCGGGCGAAATTAAAAAATATCTTATCCCTCTTGCCAAACAGATACTGGTGCAGGAAAGTGACTATGTCAAAGCCGGCACCTCATTATCGGATGGTGCGATTACTCCTGAGGATATACTTATGATTAAGGGACCAACCAAGGTCCAGGAGTATATTGTAAATGAGGTGCAGGAGGTGTACCGCCTGCAGGGGGTAAAGATCAACGACAAGCATTTTGAGGTTATCGTAAGACAAATGATGAGGAAAGTATCAATTGATGATCCGGGTGACACTAAGTTTCTTGAAAAACAGATAGTTGATAAGTGGGAATTCATGGATGAAAATGACTGGATTTATGGTAAAAAGGTTGTTCTTGATCCCGGTGATTCTGCCTCACTAAAGGCAGGGCAGATTGTTACCGCACGCAAACTTCGTGATGAAAATTCGATGCTGAAGAGGAAGGATATGAAACTTATCACCTCAAGGGATGCTATCCCCTCAACCTCCAGTCAGGTACTCCAGGGTATTACCAGGGCGGCATTACAGACAAAATCTTTTATTTCTGCAGCATCGTTCCAGGAAACCACGAAAGTGCTTAACGAAGCTGCTATTTACGGTAAGGTCGATCATCTTGAGGGACTGAAGGAGAATGTTATTGTCGGGCATCTTATTCCTGCAGGCACCGGACAAAAAGATTTCGGAAAGCTTATTGTAGGCTCGAGAGAGGAATATGAAGCACTTATTTCTGAAAAAGAGAAAGAGCCCAGTGATGTGGGTGTAACCCAGCAATAAAACCATAAAATTATGGAAGAATCCAAAAAACAGAATAAGATAAATATTGAGCTTAAAGAGGAAGTAGCTCAGGGAACATATGCAAACCTGGCGGTGATTACGCACTCCAGCTCGGAATTTGTACTGGATTTTGTGAGGGTGATGCCCGGCATACCCAAGGCCGCGGTTAAATCGCGTATCATTATTACTCCTGAACATGCAAAGCGGCTGTTGTTGGCCCTGAAAGAAAACATTGATAAATTTGAATCCACGCACGGGCCTATAAAAAAGACAGATGGCAAGGGTGGCCCCGGAGGTATGCCTATGAGCTTCGGAGGTCCTTCTGCCCAGGCATAACTTTTTATAAGGATAACTCCCGATTAAACCCGGTATTACGCCGGGTTTAATCGTTTAAAAAATGAGGTCATTTTTTAAGGGGATACCTTTTGACATCCCGGTTTTATTTTTTGGTGCAAATACCATACTGACTTTCAGGAATTAACCGGTACAGGCTTTTCACTTTCAGGATGAACCACTTCGCTTTAACATTAAATTACACATCTGACTAATATCTTAAAAAGCACCAAACGCAGCATGCGTAATCGACAAAGTCATTTTTTTTCATGCGCCTGTGTGTAATTTTCCGCAGAAAAAATTTAACGTATATTTGTCATTCAATTTTTTTAAATCAGAATTATTTATAAAATGAAGGGATTTAAAATCGTATTACTGGCCAAACAGGTACCTGATACCCGGAATGTTGGCAAAGATACCATGAAAGCCGACGGAACAGTTAACAGGGCTGCATTACCTGCAATTTTTAATCCGGAAGATCTGAACGGACTGGAACTGGCTTTGAGAATAAAGGATAAATATCCCGGTACCACCATCAATGTTCTCACTATGGGTCCTGCACGGGCTGCCGAGATTATTCGCGAGGCAATGTACCGCGGTGCTGACGGGGGCTATCTTGTAACAGACCGCAAGTTTGCCGGTTCCGATACCCTGGCTACCTCCTATGCACTGTCACTGGCCGTGAAAAAACTTTCACCATTTCATATTGTAATTGCCGGTCGTCAGGCAATTGACGGTGACACTGCCCAGGTTGGTCCGCAGGTAGCCGAAAAACTGGGTCTGCCGCAAATAACTTATGCAGAAGAGATAATTTCAACAGATAAAAAGGAAGTCACTGTCAAACGAAGGCTTGAAAGGGGAGTGGAAACAGTTGCGGCTCCCCTGCCTGTGGTGATAACGGCTCACAGCTCTGCTCCCGGATGTCGTTCGCGGCATGCCAAATACACTATTAAGTATAAGAATGCAAAAAGCTTAAGTGAGTTGCAGGAAAGCAGTGAAGATTACTTGCAGCTTCATAAAGAACGGCCCTATCTGTTAATAGAAGAGTGGAGTGTTGACGATATTGGTGCTGACGTTGGGCAACTGGGTCTTTCAGGTTCACCTACCAAGGTTAAAAAGATTGAAAACGTTGTTTTTACCAGCAAGGAATCAATAGTACTGAGCGGGGAGGACAGTGAGGTGGATAACCTGATGAAAGATCTGATTGCCAATCACACGATAGGATAATTAAAACCGGAATATACCTTTTGATTTGACCGGAGTACAATAAAACACGGGGTCCATGGGATTAAAATGCTGAATATCCGAAACTGAATTTCATAATATATTGTTAAACAAATTTATAACTATACCTAAACAAATGGATAACATTTTTGTTTATTGTGAAACAGACGAAGGCCAGGTTGCAGAGGTCAGCCTCGAATTGCTTACAAAAGGCCGTTCACTTGCTGACCTGCTGAAATGTAAGCTTGAGGCCGTTGTTATAGGTTCAGGGCTTAATGATACAGAGAGGCAAATATTTCCTTACGGGGCTGATGTGATTTACGTAGCTGATGACAAGCGCCTCTATCCTTATACCACCCTGCCTCATGCTGCTATCGTACGCCGTCTCTTTGAGCAGGAAAAACCTCAGATCGGACTCTTCGGCGCAACTTCAATCGGAAGGGATCTGGCCCCCAGAATAGCTTCAGCCTTAAAATGCGGACTGACGGCTGACTGTACTGAACTGGAGATTGGTGACCATACTGAAACCAGGACAAATAAGCAATACAAAAATATTCTTTATCAGATAAGGCCTGCATTCGGAGGTAATATCATTGCAACAATAATAAACCCCGATACCCGTCCCCAGCTGGCCACGGTAAGGGAAGGAGTTATGAAAAAAGAAGTTTTATCCCCCGGCCGGAAAGGAGTTGTGAAGAATATTGATACAGGTAAATGGCTGAATCAGGAAGATTTTGCTGTCCGCATTATTGAGCGTCATATCGAAAGCAGAAAAGTCAATATCAAGAATTCGGGTGTTATAGTTGCCGGTGGATACGGAGTTGGTTCGAAAGAAAACTTCGGCAATCTTTATGACCTGGCCCATGTACTGGGTGGCGAGGTTGCGGGTTCAAGAGCTGCAGTGGATGGTGGTTTTATAGAACATGAACGTCAGGTGGGTCAGACAGGAGTTACGGTACGCCCGAAACTATATTTTGCCTGCGGCATATCCGGCCAGATACAACACAGGGCCGGCATGGACCAGTCCGCAATCATCATTTCCATCAACAATGACCCTGAGGCTCCCATCAACCAGATAGCCGATTACACCATAATTGGCGATCTTAACGAAATTATTCCCAAACTGATTAAGTATTATCAAAAAAACACAAAATAGTGTTTTTAACCAGATAAATTGGCAGGTATATTGACGATTGATTGCTTAAGAAAAGAAAGCTGCCTAATATTGTTGAACAAAATAAAAAATAATAATAATGGCAAATTATTACATTGATAATAAAGACCTTAAATTTCACCTTGACCATCCGATGATGAAAAAGATAGTTCAGCTTAAAGAACGTAATTTTGCCGAAAAAGATAAATTTGACTATGCTTTCACGGACTTTGAAGATGCCATGGACAGCTATGATAAAGTCCTGGAAATTGTAGGGGATATATGTGGCAACATCATCGGCCCCAATGCAGAATCGGTAGATCAGGAAGGTCCCTGTCTTGCTGATAATGAGGTCAGGTATGCCCGGGGAACCCGGGAAAATCATGAAGCTCTCACCAGGGCGGGACTGATAGGTATGTCATTGCCCCGACAATACGGCGGGTTGAATTTCCCTATGGTACCTTATGTAATGGCCGCAGAGATAGTTTCCAGGGCCGATGCTGGTTTCGCGAATATATGGGGCCTTCAGGACTGTGCCGAAACACTTCATGAGTTTGGTTCGGAAGAAATAAAAAATGATTTCCTGCCAAGGTTCAATAAAGGGGCAACTGCAGCTATGGATCTGACCGAACCTGATGCAGGTTCCGATTTGCAGGCTGTACAACTTAAAGCTGTATATGATGATGAAAAGGGCAAATGGTTGCTTAACGGGGTAAAACGTTTTATTACCAATGGTGATGCAGATATATCGCTTGTACTGGCCAGAACGGAGGAAGGCACAAACGACGGAAGAGGCTTGTCGCTTTTTGTTTACGACAGAAAAGATAAGGCCATGACAATACGGAGAATTGAAAACAAGTTGGGCATCAAGGGGTCGCCGACGTGTGAGCTGGTTTTCAGGAATGCTCCTGCCAGGCTTGTGGGGAACAGGAAGTTCGGACTTATAAAGTATGTGATGTCGCTTATGAACAGCGCACGGCTTGGCGTAGCTGCCCAGTCCGCCGGCATATCAGAGGCAGCATACCGTGAAGCCCTGAAATATGCTGAAGAACGGACTCAGTTTGGCCGGCCTGTAATTCAGTTTCCTGCAGTCTATGAAATGCTCAGGAATATGGAGGTTAAAATAAGGGCTCAACGATCGCTTCTTTATGAAACTGCCAGGTTTGTTGATATTTACAAAAACTATAATTTCCTTTCGGAAGATCGTAAACTGGAACCGGACGAGCGTAATGAACAGAAAAAGTATCAGCGACTGTCCGATGTGTTCACTCCTTTGCTTAAACTGGTGGCAAGTGAATATTCCAACCAAATAGCCTATGATGCACTTCAGGTGCATGGCGGAGCCGGCTTTATGAAGGATTTTCCTGTGGAGCGCCTGTACCGTGATGCAAGGATTACATCAATATATGAAGGAACTTCACAGTTGCAGGTTGTTGCAGCAATTCGCGGCGTTACATCGGGAGCCTATCTTAATATAATAAGAGAAACATATGAGAAAGAAACATACAAACCTGAGCTTGAATATATCAAACCCAGTCTGGTTGAAATGACCGGTGAATATGAATATTGTGTAAAACATGTTAGCGATACGGAGGATAGTGAATATATGGATTTCCATGCCAGGAGACTTGTTGAGATGGCCGGTAACATAATAATGGGATATCTTCTTCTGAGAGATGCCGGAAGGGATGAATCATTTCTGAAAACTGCCGGAATATTTTCAGGCATGGCAAAAGCACAGAACAGGGAACGGGCGGAATATATCAGTAATTTCGAGTTGAAGGATCTCATAAATTTTAAGTATAATCCCGAAATTTAGATCACTTTGGTTTTTTTATCTTAAAAAAGAAATTATATAATAGAGATGACTGAATTTCGCACTGAAAAAATTGTGATGATTGGTTCCGGCAATGTGGCCTCTTACCTGGCTGCCAGCTTTTACCAGGCAGGCCATAATATTGACGTGGTTTACAGCCGGACAGGATCCAACGCCAAAAAACTTGCCGGTAAGGTCAATGCAAGGTGGTGTTCCAATATCGGAGAAATTGAATCAGATGCAGGAATCTGGATATTTGCCCTGACAGATCAGGCCACCCTGGATATTGCCGACAAACTTGATTTCAGGAAGGCCCTTTTGGTTCATACGGCGGGCAGTATTCCGATGGACATTTTTTCCGGGCACTCGGATGATTATGGTGTCCTGTATCCCCTGCAAACCATTTCAGGCGGCAGGCCACCCGGGGTTTCAGATGTACCCCTTTGCATTGAATCAAACAGGAGAAATGGGGTGAAGAGGCTCAGATCACTTGCCGGAAGTATCAGCTCCAGGGTTTATGATGTCACATCGGACAAAAGGAAGCTGCTGCACCTTGCAGCAGTGTTTGCCTGTAATTTCACCAACCATATGTATGCCCTTGCAGAAGATATTGCCCGAAAAGCTGATCTTCCTTTTGAATTGTTCCATTCACTGATCCGGGAGACCGCCGATAAAGCCATAGATGTCGGACCCCGAAAATCCCGGACCGGCCCTGCCGTAAGGAATGACCGGGTAGTAATAGAAAAGCATCTGGATTTGCTATCGTTCTCTCCTAAATTAAGCAGTTTATACAGTCAGCTTACCGAAAGCATAAAGATGGGGGATAAATCAGGGTCCGGTGAAAAAAATACCGGGAAAACCGCGGGTATGGAGTGTTTTACAGAGAAAATGGACAGGGTACAGGCCTTTGCCTTCGATGTAGATGGTGTTTTTTCAGATGGAAAGATGTTACTTGGTGCCGATGGTGATGTAATACGAAGCATGAATATCAAGGATGGTTTTGCAATTCAGCTTGCGGTTCGTAAGGGTTATCCTGTTGCAGTCATTACCGGCGGGAATTCCGAGCCGGTAAGAAGGAGATTCAGTCTCCTGGGGGTAACGGATATATATTTAAAATCATCCAGAAAGATTGACGATTTTAACCATTTTTGCGAAAAAAATAAACTGGAGCCTGAAAATGTTCTTTATATGGGAGATGATCTTCCGGATTACCCGGTTATGGAAAAGGCAGGATTTTCTGCCTGTCCCAAAGATGCCGTTCCTGAGATCAAGGCTGTTTCCGGGTATGTATCGGACCACAAAGGGGGAGAAGGTTGTGTCAGGGATGTGGTAGAACAGATTATGAAGGTGCAGTGCAAATGGATGGATGCTGATTCCTTTATCTTATGAACCTGAAGATCACCGCGTTTCTCCGCCTTATAAGGTATAAAAACCTGCTTGTTGTGGCTCTTACCCAATATTTAATGAGGTATGCCATTATCAGCCCCATTCTTGGAATTAATGGCTTTGAGCTTCAGCTGGGAGAATTCCATTTCTTTCTGCTGGTAATTGCCACCCTCCTGATAACTGCAGCCGGGTATGTAATCAATGATTATTTCGATACCCGCACCGATATGCTTAACCGCCCTGAAAAAGTGGTGATCGGATTGCAAATTCCCCGGCGTACGGCAATAGTACTTCATTGGATATTGAATTTTGCCGGTGTGCTGACAGGTATTTATCTGGCTATACATACAGGGATCCCCATACTGGGATTGGCCTTTGTTGTTGTAGCCGGATTACTTTGGTTCTACTCTACAACATATAACCGGCAGTTTCTGACCGGGAACCTGGTAATATCATTTCTCACAGCTATGGTACCGGTAATGGTTGTATTGTTCGAAATTCCTATGCTCAACAGGGAATACGGGGATATTATGAAAATGTACCAGACCAGCTTCAATTATATATTTGCCTGGGTAGGGTCATTCGGCTATTTTGCCTTTCTTACAAATCTTATCCGGGAACTTGTTAAGGATATGGAAGATTATGAGGGAGATATAGAACAGGGAAGACGGTCAGTGCCTATTGTTCTTGGAATATCGTATACAAAAATGATTGCCTGCGGTCTGATTATTGTGACTGTTTTGTCGCTGGCATACCTGTACCGGACCTATCTTATGACAGGCTTTTACGGGGAGATTGATTATCTGAGCCTGGTGTATTTTATTGTTTTTCTTTTATTTCCGATGACCCTGTTGTTTTACAGAATTATAAAAGCCGGCACCCGGGTTGAATACAGGTTTGCAAATCGCCTGGCAAAACTTATCATGCTTCTGGGACTTATGTATGCTCCTCTGGTACGGTATATTATCATATCCTCCATGTAAATTTTTATATGCTGCCTTTAAAGGATAAATTCAAAAATACCAGGATCATACTTGCATCCGCTTCTCCCAGGAGGCAGTTTCTGCTTGGAGAACTGGGGATAAAATTTAATGTTATTGCTAATGTTGAAGTGGAGGAAACTTTTCCCCCTTCTATTCATAAAAAACAAATTCCCGTATATCTCGCCGTTAAAAAATCAGAAGCACTGCAATATTTACAGGATGATAATACACTTATTATAACGGCCGACACCATTGTATGGTGCAGAAAGAAAGTTATGGGCAAACCGGCCGGCCGGGATGATGCCATAAGCTGCCTGCAGGAACTTTCCGGGCGGAAGCACCAGGTCATTTCAGGTGTGTGTCTGAGCAGCAAATTAAAAACAGTCTCTTTTAATTCCCTTACCTCAGTCTGGTTTCGTGACCTTTGCCTGGATGAGATTATTTACTATGTTGATAAATACAAGCCTTTTGATAAGGCCGGCGCCTATGGTATACAGGAATGGATAGGATATACAGGGGTAAAATCGATCAGGGGATCTTATTTTAATGTAATGGGACTTCCTGTGGATAAGCTTTACGAAAATCTTCTTTATTTATAACCCCCAAAAGCTTTTTATTAAGCAGATTTTTTAATTACAATAAAAAGGTTATTTTTGTCATCTTTTAAGACCAGTTAATGGTTAATATCAGAATAGATTTAATATTACCTGGTTTCCAGGATTGTTTTATATTTAATCCGGGTTTTAATTCAGGGCCTGATCTGTAAAAAAACATGATTTTTATTATGGTTTCATTTTTTAGCCGGTAATAAATTTAAATTTTTTACCGGGCAATATATCGAAATATTTAGTGTTATAAAAATAACAATGTTACAAATATAACAAATTACATAAACTACAATTTATTTAATTAAAAAATAAAAAGCGATGCCGGAAGTTCATGAATTAGTTAAAAATTTGGCCGATAAATATGGCAGGAAGAGGGAGAATCTGCTGCATATTTTACAGGGCATAGTTGAGCAGGAAAGATATTTATCAGATGTGGCACTTACTGAAGTGGCCCGGGAGCTTGATCTCTCTGCTGCACAGGTCTATGGGACAGCCACGTTTTACAGCTTTCTGGATACCGAACCAAGAGGTAAATATGTAATACGCATATGCCGCACAATTACATGTGATATGAAGGGCAAGAACCAGATCATACAGGCGATTGAAGACAGCCTGAAGATAAAACTGGGTGAGACCACGCAGAATAAAAAATTTACCTTGCTGGAGACAAATTGTATGGGGTGGTGCCATGAAGGGCCTGCCATGCTTATAAATGATCAGGCCTATACCAATCTGACAGTGGAGAAGGCCATTGAGATCATTGAGGATTATGGCAGTAAATAAGTAAACAGAAAAAAATAAAAGTATAATATAATAAAGGAGAATCTCACCATGACATATAATAAATTAAAGAGAATTGATCTTATTTTTCAGGAAGATTCTGAGTGCCCGAAGGTACTTGAAAAAACATTCGGTAAATCCAATGATAAGATCATAAATGATATTCTGGAGTCGGGTCTCAAGGGAAGGGGAGGAGCCGGTTTTCCCACCGGACTGAAGTGGAAATTCGCATCTGAAGAATCTGCCGATGAGCGTTTTGTGATATGTAATGCCGATGAAGGCGAACCCGGTACTTTCAAGGACAGGGAGATACTTTTCAGGGTGCCCAACAAGGTTTTCTCAGGAATGGCAGTATGTGCAAAAGTTATCGGAGCCAAAAAAGGATATATCTACCTGCGGGGCGAATATCGGTTCCTGCTTCCGCAACTCCAAAAAGCCCTGGATGTTTTTCACAGGGAGATCAAAGATCTTCTGGATTTCGAAATATTTATACAGATGGGCAGCGGCGCATATATATGCGGCGAGGAGAGCGCTTTGTTTGAGTCTATGGAAGGGAAACGCGGTGAACCCCGAAATAAGCCCCCGTATCCCACTGTTGCCGGTTTTAAGGATAAACCCACCGTAATAAACAATGTGGAAACCCTGGTTTATGCTTACATGATCTGCAAACACGGACCGATGGGCTTCAGGGAACTGGGCACATCCGATTCAAGGGGATCAAAAGTCTTTTCGTTATCGGGCGATACTCCCATACCTGGTATATATGAACTGGAGCTGGGGATGTCGCTCAATCATTTTGTTGAGGAGTTTGGTGATGGCGACACCAAGGCTGTACAGGTTGGCGGTGCTGCCGGTTTTTGTGTTCCCAGGAAAATGTTTAACGATACAATCATAGGTTTTGAAGGTGTGCCCACCGGAGGTTCCATGAAGGTTTTCAACAGCTCCCGGTCCATGTACAATGTTTTGCACAATTATCTTGAGTTTTTCGAAGAGGAGTCGTGCGGCCAGTGCACTCCCTGCCGGGTGGGTTGTCAGCAGCTGATCAAGGGTATTGAGGCCGTCAAAAAAGGAGAACAGAAGGCTTCCTACCTTGACCAGCTTATGAAACTGAGCGAAACCATGAAAATGGCTTCAAAGTGCGGTCTCGGTCAGTCTGTTGCAAACTCTTTCTCCTCAATTGTTGAAAATTTCAGGGAAGAGATGATATATTAAGGAAAAAACAATATTTGAACTTCTAAATATAATAGAATGGCTAAAAAGATAAATTTAAAAATAGACGGTGTTGATGTGCAGCTTGATGAGGGTCAGACCATACTGGATGCAGCCAGGGCTGTTAACGTGCATATTCCCACCTTGTGTTATCATCAGGACCTTTGTGTTGCAGGTAACTGCAGGGTTTGTGTTGTAGAAGTGACAGGTGCCAGGGGACTGGTAGCTTCCTGTGCCATGCCTGTCTCTGAAGGTATGGATGTTCACACCAATACCCTCAAGGTGCGTTCTGCCAGAAAGAACATCATTGAGTTGCTGCTTTCGGAACATAATGCCCAATGTACCATTTGTTACAAAAACAAACAATGTGAACTGCAGGACCTTGCCAGCGAGTACAAGTCCGCCGAAGAACAACTGTACATAGACCTGGTGCCCCTCAAAAATTATACAATTGATAATTTTTCACCTTCAATTATAAAGGATGACAGCAAGTGTATACGGTGTCAGCGCTGTGTACGCACCTGCGAGGAATTGCAGCATGTAAGCGCACTGGGTGTGGCCTACAAAGGAGACAGGATGAAGATATCCACCTTCTTTGAAAACCCGATGTACGACGTTGTTTGTACCAATTGCGGGCAATGTATTAACCGCTGTCCCACCGGCTCGTTGATTGAGCGTAATTATGTGGATGAGGTATGGGATGCCATATACAGGGATAAGAAACATGTTGTGGTACAAACGGCTCCTGCTACCAGGGTTTCTCTTGGAGAGGATCTTGGACTCGAAGCCGGTGAGGTAGTTACCGGAAAAATGGTATCCGCACTCAAGCGTGTTGGATTTGATTCTGTGCTTGACACCGATTTTTCGGCCGACCTTACAATTATGGAAGAGGGGACCGAATTGCTTACCCGGCTGAAGAAGGCTTTGGTGGACAAAGATCCTACCGCCAAACTGCCTATGGCTACTTCCTGTTCGCCCGGCTGGATCAAGTTTATAGAGCATACTTTTCCCGAGTATCTTGATAATCTGTCCACCTGCAAGTCGCCGCAGCAGATGTTCGGTGCGCTGGCAAAGACCTATTATGCGCAGAAGCGGGGTCTTGATCCTGAAAACATAGTATCTGTTTCCATCATGCCCTGTGTAGCAAAGAAATTTGAGGCTGACAGGCCGGAGATGAGAAGCAGCGGTCACAAGGATGTAGATTATGTACTTACTACCCGCGAACTGGCTATGATGATCAGGCAGGCCGGTCTTGATTTCAATAGTTTACCTGAAGAGAATTATGACAGTATAATGGGTCAATCTACCGGAGCCGCTGTAATTTTCGGTGCCAGCGGTGGTGTTATGGAAGCTGCCCTGCGTACTGCCTACGAGATTGTGACCGGAAGGGAGGTGCCTTTCGAGAACCTTAATATCACCCCGGTACGTGGCATGGATGGGATTAAAGAGGTTACAGTCAAGATTGAAAATACAGTGCCTGAGTGGAACTTTCTTGAAGGTGCCGAACTGAAAACAGTTACCGCTCACGGGCTTACCAACGCCAAATATGTGATGGAAAAGGTCAAATCGGGTGAAGCCGATTATCATTTCATTGAGATCATGGCATGCCCCGGAGGCTGCATAGGAG
The DNA here is from genome assembly GCA_003567115.1 of Bacteroidota bacterium. GTDB lineage: Bacteria > Bacteroidota > Bacteroidia > Bacteroidales > PUMT01 > PXAP01. The sequence goes on along the minus strand of PXAP01000317.1, from coordinate 905 downwards.
GAGGGGGGCAGCCTATTCCCACAAATATGGAGATCCGAAGGAAAAGGACTGAAGCAATCTATAAGGAAGATTCAGGCAAGCCCATCAGGAAGTCGCACGAAAATCCCGAAATTGTTGCCATCTACAAGGAGTTTCTCGGTGAGCCCCTGAGTCACAAATCCCACGAGCTTTTGCATACCCATTACAAAGAGAGAAAGAGATATTAGAACGGCGTGTATATGCTGCAGGAATGATCAAATAAGAGGCGTCTCCGGTGACAGCCTCTTATTTTCATCCTGCCCGGTTATGGCCTTAACTTCAGACTTGCCTGACTTTTAGAGAACCGCAGGAAATCCCTGCGTCCCTGGTGCAGGGTGGTTTACCAGAGACGAATTACAGGTATTTCCTGTACTCATTGGGAAGATCAAAATACTGCTCGTATTTTTCCCTGTCGGGGCCCAGCTCTTCCTTTTCTTTGTCACGCACCCTGTAGGTGCATTTTTCGCCGGCTATGCCCGAGAAGAATATTTCATATTCATCCCCCTTTTCATCTGTCATTAAGATCTTAACCAGTTTTTCATGGGCTTGATCATTCAGCTTTGCATGGCAGATGGGGCAGTAGAATTTGTACTCCTCTCCTTCCTTTATGTCAAAGGAAGGGTGGTGTTCGGTGGTGTAATCTCCGAGTTCCGGGCTCAGTAATATAAGACCGTGCTTATTATCCCTGGTTTTGGCTGAAAAAACCAGCTTGTCGCCCACTCTCAGCATACCCCGGCACATTGGACAGAAATAATCGTAATGCATTTTTACCTCCTGCTTTTGTTGGTTTCATCTGTATAAAGTATAGTTAGCAATTTGTTTAACAATGTGTTAATAATTCATGATTCGGATATTTTGCTTTCCAATTCATGGATCATCCATGCTTT
>PXAP01000268.1 GCA_003567115.1 Bacteroidota bacterium | reverse complement strand
GGCAAACCGGCCGCCGAAGTGCCCGCGTCTCCTTCGGTAAGGCGGCTTGCCCGCGAAATCGGAGTAACTGTTCACCAGGTAAGTGGCAGCGGACCTTATGGCCGTATTACGGCTGATGATGTAAAAGCTTTTGCAAAAAAACAGCTTGAAGAGAGTAAAAAAGAGGTTGCTGCGGACGACTACCAGTTGCCCGATTTCTCCAAATGGGGTAAGGTAAGACGGGAAAAGATGGCCGGTGTCAGGAAAATAACTGCCAGGGAAATGACAGGATCGTGGCAAACCATTCCTCATGTTTTCCAGTTTGACAAGGCCGATGTGACCGGACTGGAGGAGTTCCGGAAGAGGTATTCCAAAATGGTTGAAAAAAAGGGGGCAAAACTTACGGTAACGGCAATCCTGGTCAAACTTACCGCCGAAGCTCTCAGGGTATTTCCACGGTTCAATGCCAGCCTTGACATGAAGAATGAGGAGATTATCTTCAAGGAATATATCAATATAGGAGTGGCGGTTGATACGGACAGGGGATTGCTGGTGCCGGTGATTCGCGATGCCGGTAAAAAATCGATAACCGAACTCTCTGTTGAGCTTAATGAGCTGGCCGGGAAGGCACGCAACAAGAAGATCATGCCGGACGCCCTGCAGGGCGGAAACTTTGCCATCTCCAACCTTGGAGGGATTGGCGGAACCAGTTTCACTCCCATTGTGTACCGTCCCAATGTGGCAATACTTGGTGTATCAAGATCACAAACCGAGGCGGTGTATATTGACGGGGAATTCAAGCCAAGGATGATGCTGCCCCTCTCTCTTTCGTACGACCACAGGGCAATAGACGGGGCTGACGGGGCAAGGTTCCTCAGATGGCTGTGCGAGGCAATAGAGAATCCGATGCTTACGATGTTTTAGAAAACTGATCCTGCCGGGTATAATGATATTATATTGTTCCGGTCGGGCTTTTCACCAGCAATATCAATGTATGCAACAACCGGCCCGGTTACAGATAAGGATAGAGGGGCGGATCACCTGCCGATGACATCAGGTCATAAAAGTAAGTGAGAAGCGGCAAAAAACAGTGGTAAAATATTGAATATTATTTTTATCAGAAACCCATAATAAGCAGATAGCAATGGATAAAAAACAGGTTATAGTGATGGGGGGAGGCCCCGGAGGTTATGCGGCAGCTTTCCAGGCTGCCGGTCTCGGACTTGATGTTACGCTTATAGACCCGAAACCTGATCCGGGAGGAGTATGCCTCTTCCATGGCTGCATTCCCACCAAGGCATTACTTCACCTGGCAAGGGTAAAGGAGGAAACGGGGCTTGCAGGGGAGTGGGGACTGAGTTTTTCAGATGTAAAAGTGGATATTGACAAGGTCCGCTCCTGGAAAGAATCGGTTGTCAGGCAGCTTACCGGGGGACTCGGGCAGCTGGCCAAAGCAAGGAAAGTAAAATATATGCAGGGAACAGCTTCGCTGACCGGAAAAAACAGTCTGGAGTTCACCCCTGCCGCAGGCAAAAAGCAGGAGTCAGACGATAATCAGGAGAAAGCAGAGGGTAAAAAGCAGAAAATGGAATTTGAAAGCCTGATCATTGCCACCGGGGCCTCCTCCGCCCCTCTTCCCGGTGTTGATTTTGATGATGACCGGATAATGAACTCCAAAACGGCACTCGAACTCAGGGATGTTCCCGAAAAGCTGCTGGTAGTTGGTGCAGGGTATATCGGACTGGAAATGAGCGTTATTTACAAGTCGCTTGGTTCTGACATTACCATAGCCGAATTTACTCCCGGTATTCTTCCGGGAACGGATCAGGATCTCAGGGATGTGTTCAAAAAAGAACGCAGAGACCTGATGGAAAAAACTATGTTCGGCACAAAGGTTACGTCTGTTTCCCCGAAAGGGAAAAAGCTGAATGTGAAATTTGAAACCAGAGAAGGCAAAAAGAAAGAGGGCACGTTCGACAGGATGCTTGTTGCCACAGGCAGCACCCCCAACACGAAAGGTATCGGACTTGAGGAGGCCGGAATAGAGACCGGCGAGAATGGCTTTGTAAAGGTTGACCTGGTAAGGCGCACCAATGTTGAAAATATTTACGCTATTGGCGATATTACCGGCCAGCCGATGCTTGCCCACAAGGCCACCCATGAAGGCCGGGTTGCTGCGGAACATATTGCGGGAAAAAAGACTGCTTATGAGCCAAAGGCAATACCCGCCGTGGTGTTTACTGATCCGGAGATAGCGTGGACGGGTATTACGGAAACCGAAGCCAGGGAGCAGGGCATAGAACACGAGGTGGCAAAATTCCCCTGGGCGGCATCGGGAAGGGCTGTGACGCTCGGTGTAAAAAACGGGCTCACAAAGCTGATTATCGATCCGAAAACGGACAGGTTGCTGGGAGCGGGAATGGCGGGTAAGGATGCAGGAAGCCTTGTTCCGGAGGCTACCCTGGCAATAGAGATGGGCGCGGTTGCACGTGACCTGGAGCTGACCATTCACCCCCACCCCACCCTCTCGGAAACCATCATGGAAGCTGCAGAGCTGTATTACGGACACGCCACCCATATCCACAAAAGGAAGAAACGGTTATGATTCATTGCCTGTAAAAGATCAATAAATTATAATTTATGCATATTGATGCACTATACCGTTTTTTTTTATTAAGATCAGTCAGCCCCAATTGATTATAAAAAATTTTTCAACGAGAATATGTAAAAAACTGTAAATCAGGATTGATTTGTCAGACTGATTATTTTTATTAATTTATTTTTCAAACATTCCCTTGCCTTTAACAATTTATTAACTATGTTTATAGTATTTAAAATACAGGATTAATAACCAATAAGGTTACGCATTTATTAAAAGGTGAGATGGTAGTCGGATATTGAAAATATTCAAAAAAACATATTAAATAAAGCCTATTCTTTTAACCGATCAAATCATGAAAAAAATGCAAAAAAAATCCACCATTTCCCGCCGCAAGTTCCTTGGTGTATCTGCCTTGACCGGAGCTGCTTTTACTGTTGCTCCGGGCTTTGCAGTTAGCGGCCTGGGACATGTTGCACCAAGTGATAAACTGAATATCGCATGTATAGGCGCTGGCGGAATAGGCCTTCGCAACCTTAACATGATAACCGGTCAGAATATCGTGGCACTTTGTGATGTTGACCTTGATTATGCTGCCAAAGCTTTTCAGGCATATCCGGATGCCAGGGTCTATACCGATTACAGGGTAATGCTGGATAAACAAAAGGATATTGATGCCGTATTAATAGCTACTCCCGATCATACTCATGCTGTTACCGGAATGGCGGCAATAAAGGCAGGTAAACACGTGTATATAGAGAAGCCGCTAGCACATTCTGTATATGAAACCCGCATGTTGACAGAGGCTGCAAAGGAATACAAAGTGGCAACCCAAATGGGAACCCAGGGCAACTCAAGTGAATCTGTGCGCAGAATCTGTGAATGGATCTGGGATGGAGCTATAGGTGAAATCAGGGAGGTACATGCATGGACAAACCGACCTATATGGCCACAGGGTTTGGAACGCCCCGAAGAAACTATGAAAATACCGGAGACACTTGACTGGGATTTATGGTTAGGTCCTGCACCATCCCGGCCGTATCATTCGGCCTATCATCCATGGAACTGGAGGGCCTGGTGGGATTTTGGAACCGGTGCTCTTGGTGATATGGGTTGCCATATACTTGACCCTCTTTTCCAGGCTTTGAAATTAAAGCAACCTGTCAGTATCCAGGGCAGCTCTTCCCAGGTAAACACGGAAAGCGCTCCCGTTGCTTCACGCATCAGATATGAATTTCCGGCCCGTGAAAACCTGCCCGGCCTGGCGATGCCCCCGCTTACACTTTACTGGTATGATGGTGGTTTAATGCCGGATCGCCCCGATGACCTGGAAGATGGTGAACAAATGGGGGATGGAAACGGGGGAGTATTGTTTATCGGTGCAAAAGGGAAAATATCCTGTGGCCTTTTCGGTGATAATTACCTGATGTTTCCCGGAAAAGTCCGTGAAAACTATACCGAACCACAACCTTCCATAAGGCGTGTACCGGATGGTACCCAGGGACACTGGAACGACTGGGTCCGGGCCTGCAAGGAAAGTCCTGAAAACCGTATTGAAGCAAGTGCAAATTTTGAATATGCAGGACCGCTCAGCGAAAGTGTTGTTATGGGAAATCTGGCAATCCGCCTGCAGGAACTTCAGAAAATCCTGCAGTGGGATGGTGTTAATATGCGTATTACAAATTTAACCGACAACGACGAAGTGCGTGTGGTTTCTTCCGACAAATTTACCGTGGTTAACGGTGATCCGCGTTTTGACACAACCTATGTGACAATTCCGGCGAAAGCCTCCGCAGAAGAATGGATTAAACCCGTTTACAGGGAAGGCTGGTCCCTTTGATCTGCCCGGCATAATTATCCTGAGTTGCCTCAGATCATCAGGATAGCCATGCCACTAAATAATTGTCCTGGCGCCTTATTTGCGACGGAGTCCTGAATTGACCAGGAATACCGGGAAAGCCACGTCCCGGATTTCCGTCAGGGAGGAATTCTTCTCCGGCAATAATCTTACATATAATCGAAAGTCATACCATAAATTTCCTTCAGGGAGGAGGAAGGCATTATCCGGTATAAAAATATAATTAACAAATTAATATTTTGTCCATAAGCGGGATTTTAAAAAATAATTATTTGCTTATTTTAAATATTCCGGTGGTATTATATTTTGAATTAAAAATGTAAATTTACCCTGAACAATGATCGTACAAATATTTTATCTATGTTGTACAAACAACAAAAGCAGGTTCGCTTAAATATCTTATCCGGGCGGCTGACCGGTATAATGATTCTTTATCTCTTTTTCACTGCTTACGCCTGCCAGTCCCCCAGCCCCCCATCCTCTGCCCTCACAGACCACCCCGGTCACCTGTCTGAACCTTCAGGTGAGTGGCACAACGACAAGTTTTCCATGTTCATTCACTGGGGAATCTATTCCGGGCCCGGGGGAGTCTGGAACTGTAAACCGGTAACCCGCGGATATTCTGAGCAGATTCAGGCTCATGCAGGTATATATTCCGATGTATACGCACGGTTAGCAGAGCAGTTCAATCCGCAAAAGTGGGATCCTGACTCAATAGTGCTGCTTGCCAAAGAGGCCGGTATGCGATCGGTGGTTATAACCTCAAAGCACCATGACGGCTTTTGTATGTTTGAATCAGAACATACTGATTATAATGTGGTTCAGGCTACTCCCTGCAACAGGGATGTGATTGGCGAACTGGCCGCGGCATGTGAGCGTCACGGACTGAAATTTGGTCTCTATTTTTCGCTTATTGACTGGCACTATCCTCCCGCCTACCCTATTTCAAGCCACAATGCCGACTTTATTCCTGACAGGCATCATGAGTACAACATGAACCAGGTCAGGGAGCTGCTCACCGATTACGGGCCCGTCTCCGAACTCTGGTTTGATATGGGCTCCCTGGAACCCGCTCAGAGCAGGGAACTTAAGGAGCTGGTCCACAGTTTGCAGCCGGACTGTATGGTGAGCGGCCGGCTTGGAAATGATATGGGAGATTTCACCGTACTGGGCGATAACGAGATCCCGGATTACACCCTTGATACTCCATGGCAGACCCCCGCATCAATGTTTGCCGAAACATGGGGCTACCGTTCATGGCAGGAGCGCGGTGATCCTGACGCCAAAATACGTGAAAAGCTGGAAGACCTTATCAGGGTGGTCAGCCGGGGAGGCAACTACCTCCTGAATATCGGTCCCCGCGGCGACGGCTCAGTGGTGGAATTTGAAAGAGATGTGCTGCTTGGTATTGGCGACTGGCTCCGCATTAACGGTGAAGCCATTTACGGTACCCGGCCGGCAGGATTTTCCGAATCTCCACCCTGGGGTGAGATAACTGCAAAAAATGACAGAATTTACCTGCACTTATTGAATCCTACGGGAAACGGCGTCATAAAACTTACCGGTATTACCGGGAAGCTGTTGAAATGTTATCTCCTGGACAATCCGGATATTGCACCCGAATACAGCAGTTCAGGAAATCAAATAGCCATCAGACTGCCTGATAATGAAGAGTTCACCGGCATCAGGGTATTGGTGCTGCAGTTTGAAGATAACTACACCGTAATACCTGAAAACATAACGGATCCATCCCCTTTCGGGGAAACAAAAGTACTGGACCGGCATAACAGCCATAAGCACTACAGCTTCTCGGGAGTGGACTACTACAGTAACTTCAGGAGCATTGTAAGGGAATCGTGGACATTTGCACATGAAGTAAGCGGGAACTACCGGTCATACCTTTATTTCAGTGAAGCGGAAAAATCACGTGCAATAGAACTTGTTACCCCCGGAGGCATCCGGCATGTGAGGCTTCAAAACGGCGAGGAGTTTGCGGTCAGGGAAGATCTTTCCGGCCTGGAGTTTGGCCCCGTCTATATAAACGGTCCGCATACATTGCGAATAGACCGGAAAACAGGAATGGAACATAAAATAGATATTACCGCTGCCTGGCCATCTCCCCGGGGCCCCTTTTGGGAAAAATCCGGTGCAGGTCCGGGCGAAATCATTGAAAGAGGGGTGCGACGAAATCACTGCTGGTACTTGTGGCAGGAGATTGAAAGCGAGGATGCCGGTGAATTGCTTGTACAACTGATACGTTCCGACGGCGTGCAGGTTTTTCTTAACGGTAAGGAGATATACCTTCACAACAATCCCCTGAAAAAAAAGCAGAAAAAAGACATATTGCTGCTCCCGTTGAAGGCGGGAAGCAATGAACTGCTTGTAAAGTTTTACAACAGGTTCGGACGTAATATGGCTTTCTCGGCAGACTATGATATTCCGCAGACGGTATACCGGAAACTTCTGGAAGATATCAGTTTACCCGGAACCCCCGGTCAGCAGATAAGCTGGCATCTGCATGAATCCCTGTCCCTGCATTCAAATATGGCAATGCCCAATCTCAGACTTGTACTTCACAATATGCCT
>PXAP01000286.1 GCA_003567115.1 Bacteroidota bacterium | reverse complement strand
GGGAATTCAGATCAGTCGTATCACTTCTGTTCCCGATTCAAGGGAGGATATTCTGAATATTTTGCACGAGTCCGGCAGGAGGGCGGATGTCATAATTATGAGCGGGGGACTGGGTCCTACGAGTGATGATATAACCAGGCCTGTATTATGTGAGTTTTTTGATACACGGCTTGTTTTCAGGCCAGATATCTTTGAACATATACAATCAATTCTGGCCAAAAGAGATTGTAAAATGAATGAAAACAGCCGAAGGCAGGCAGAGGTGCCTGAATCTGCCGAAGTTCTTCAAAATGATTCCGGCACGGCACCGGGCCTGTGGTTTGAAAAAAACGGCAAAATTTACGTAAGTCTGCCGGGGGTTCCTTTTGAAATGAAAGCCCTGATTACATCCCGGGTGATCCCGAGGTTAAAGAAGATGTTTACCTTTCCAGTTATTTACCATAAAACAGTTATAACCCAGGGAAGTTTCGAAGCGCATCTGGCAGAAAAACTCAGGGATTTTGAAGCTGAAATTCCTGAAAATATGAGTCTGGCATATCTGCCTTCACCCGGAATAATCAGATTGCGTTTTATTATAACTGGCCGGTTCCGTGATGAACTTGAAAAAGAAGTGGAAAAGCAGGTGCTCAGGCTTTGGGAAATAATTCCCGAATTCATCGTTGGCTATGATGATGATACACTTGAAATGGTCATAGGAAATATGCTTAAAACCAGGCAACAATGTCTTTCTGTTGCAGAAAGCTGTACCGGCGGCGCTATTGCATCATTAATAACAAGTGTGCCGGGCAGCTCAGAATATTTTAAAGGTGGAATAGTACCTTATTCAAATGAAATAAAAAAAGATCAGCTGGCGATAGAAAATTCATTGATAGAGAAATATGGTGCTGTAAGTAAACAGGTAGTTGAAGATATGGCTGTCAATACCCGGCTGCTTTTCGATACTGATTATGCTATTGCAGTTTCAGGCATTGCGGGACCTTCGGGAGGCACAACGGGAAAACCGGCAGGAACTACATGGATAGCTGTTTCGTGCAGCAGAATTACCCGGTCACATAAATTCAGGTTTGGAGATAACCGGCAGGGGAATATCCGGAGAGCTTCGGTAACGGCTTTGAATATGCTCAGGAAGGTAATTATTGAACAGGACAGGGAAAGCGGATAATTATTAATTTATTATTTATGGTAAAATTCAAATTTGGTTCTACATAAAATTAACGGAAATTTTAAGAAGGTATTATTTTCCGCGATAAGCGTACACTAATAATATTTTTATAATTTGTAAAAAAACCAACAATTAATTTGATAAAGTCAATAAAAATACCGACTTTTGCGTTCTGTTAAAAATCAAGAGATTAATACCATAATAAAATGTCACGAGTTTGTCAGGTTACAGGTAAGCGCATGATGGTGGGAAACAATGTATCTCATTCCAAAAGAAGGACAAAGAGGAAGTTTTATCCCAACCTTTTCAAAAAGAAATTCTATTATCAGGAGGAAGACAGGTGGGTTACCCTCAATGTTTCGGCTTCAGGCATCAGGCTGATCAATAAAAAAGGATTGCATTCAGTCCTTAAAGATGCCAAAAACAATGGATACATAAATGTATATTAAGTAAAAAATCTGAATTATGGCAAAAAAAGGCAACAGGGTGCAGATTATTCTTGAATGCACGGAACATAAGAATAGTGGCTTACCAGGTACTTCAAGATATATTTCCACCAAAAACAAGAAAAATACTCCTGAGAGACTGGAGTTAAAGAAGTATAATCCGGTTCTCAAAAAAAAGACTGTACATCGCGAAATCAAATAAAGAATTAAATTGTTATGGCAAAGAAAGTTGTTGCTACTCTTAAAAAAGCTGATTCAAAGAACCTGGTTAAAGTGGTTAAAATGGTAAGGAATGAGAAAACAGGTTCATATAATTTCAAGGAGGATATAATAGGTAAGGAGTTTACCGCAGAATTTTTTAAGAATAAATAGTCCCCAGCGCAGGGTTGGTTTTTATTTATTGCAAGCTTTCTTTTTATAAAAGAAGGCTTTTTTTATTATTGATAAACAGTTATTATGGCTGCTTTTAAGTTATTCTCAGGAAAGGAAAAAAAAGATACCCTGGACAGGGGGTTGGAGAAGACCAAAGAGTCTGTGTTCCGAAAGCTTTCCAGGGCAGTTGCCGGAAAATCACGTATTGATGATGATGTACTGGATAACCTTGAAGAGGTTCTTATAAGTTCTGATGTGGGAGTAAATACCACACTTAAGATAATTGACAGGATCTCTGCACGTGCTGCAAAGGATAAATATCTGGGAACGGATGAACTTAATGTTATTTTAAAAGAAGAAATCATTTCACTTCTGGAGGAAAATGAGAATGAATCCGGCACGGAATTCAACGTTCCTGATTTAGAACACCCTTATGTGATAATGGTTGTAGGAGTTAACGGAGTTGGCAAAACAACAACCATAGGCAAACTTGCTCATAAATTCAAGGCCCGTGGTAATAAGGTGATACTGGGAGCAGCAGATACTTTCAGGGCTGCTGCAATTGAACAGCTGGACATATGGGCAGAACGGGTTGGTGTTGATCTGATTAAGCAAAAAACCGGGGCTGATCCTGCCTCCGTGGCATTCGACACTCTTAACTCTGCAAAAGCAAACAATGCTGATGTTGTTATTATAGATACTGCCGGAAGATTACATAATAAACAGAGCCTTATGAATGAACTTACCAAGGTAAAAAGGGTAATGCAAAAAGTAATTTCCGAAGCTCCTCACGAAATATTGCTTATTCTTGACGGATCAACAGGCCAGAATGCCTTTGAACAGGCAAAACAGTTCACTGCTGCAACCGAAGTCAATGCACTTGCTCTCACCAAGCTTGACGGTACAGCCAAAGGTGGTGTTGTAATAGGTGTTTCGGATCAGTTTAAAATTCCGGTCAGATATATAGGAATAGGGGAGGGGCCGGACGATCTTTTGAAGTTTGACAGGGTTGAATTTGTATCCTCTCTGTTTCAGCAATAATTCCGTTTATTTGGCCAACCTTTTATGTTAAAGGAAAAGAAAGCTGCAAAACGTGTCAACATGGTTACCATGGGGTGCTCCAAAAACCTTGTTGATTCGGAATTCATTATGGCAAAATTTGCCGCTGCCGGATGGATTGTTGAATTTGATGCAGGTCCTTCATATCAGGATGCAGTAATTATAAATACATGTGGATTTATTCATGATGCCAAACAGGAATCGATAGACATGATCCTGGAATTTGCAGATGCAAAAATATCCGGCCGAATAGGGAAACTGTACATTATTGGCTGTTTATCACAAAGATACAAAGAAGATTTGAGCCGGGAAATACCTGCAGCAGATATTATTCTTGGGATTAACCCGCTTGACGAATTAATCCGGGAATTTAAACTCGGTAATGTTCAGTGTTCAGGAGATGAAAGGTTGTTGTCAACTCCCCCGCACTATGCATATCTTAAAATATCTGATGGTTGCAACCGGAAATGCTCATTCTGTGTTATACCGGAAATAAAAGGCACCCATAGTTCACGACCGGTTGAAAGATTGTTGAGTGAAACAGAAATCCTTGCCGGTAAAGGAGTTAAAGAACTGATCCTGGTTGCACAGGATCTCTCATCTTATGGTACCGATTTATATGGAAAGAAGACGCTGGGTGATTTGCTCAGAAAACTTCAAACAGTTAAAGGAGTTGAATGGATTCGTCTTCATTATGCCTTTCCGGCAGACTTTCCCGCAGAAATACTTGATGTCATGAAAGAGAGCAAGGTAATTTGCCGGTACCTGGATATTCCACTTCAACATATTTCCGATAATATGCTGATGAAAATGCGTCGTGGTATAAAAAGTCAAAAAACCGTTCAGCTAATCAATCAAATCAGGGAAAAAATACCCGGCATTGCAATACGTACCACATTACTTACAGGTCATCCTGGTGAAACCGGCGGGGACTTCAACAAGCTGAAAAATTTTGTAAAATCTGCAAGATTTGAGCGGTTGGGAATATTCTCATATTCCCACGAGGAAAGTACATATGCTTATGATAAATTCAGGGATGAAATTCCGGAACAGGAAAAAATCAGACGGGTTGCTGAAATAATGGAGATTCAGCAGGGAATATCCGCAGAGATTAATAGCAGTAAGGTTGGAAAAATATTAAGGGTGTTGATTGACAGGGAAGAGGATGATAATTATTATGGGAGAACTGAGTTTGACTCTCCGGAAGTTGACAACGAGGTAATAATAAAAAAAACCGGGAGTTTGAATCCCGGAGATTTTTATAATGTCAGGATCACCGGAGCAGGTGATTTTGATTTGTTTGCCGAGGTTGTAAGCTGATCAAAGCAATTATTTTCTCTGTTTATCCTGAACCTTCTTTCCTTCTTTATTCTCAACTGTTATTTTGACATTGTCGGTCTTTTTGGTGTATCCGACATTTAAAGTATCACCTTCTTTGAGCTCTGATTTGATTATAATCTCTGCCAGGGGATCTTCAAGATATTTTTGTATGGATCTTCTCAGAGGCCTTGCACCAAATTGTACATCATAACCTTTTTCAGCAACATAATCTTTTGCGGAAGATGATATTTTAACCTGGTAACCAAGATTATTCATACGCTGATAAAGACCTTGTAATTCAATATCAATTATCTTGTGGATATCCTCTTTATTCAGATGATTAAAGGTAATAATATCATCCACACGGTTAAGGAATTCAGGTGAAAATGCTTTTTTCAGGGCTTTATGTATAATACTTTTCATGTGTTCATTTGACGAAGATTCTTTGGCACTGGTTGAAAATCCAACACCCTGTCCGAATTCTTTTATCTGCCTTGTGCCGATATTGGAGGTCATTATAACTATTGTATTTTTAAAATCCACCTTTCGGCCCAGGCTGTCAGTAAGCTGTCCTTCATCAAGCACCTGAAGAAGAATATTGAAAACATCCGGATGGGCTTTTTCAATTTCATCAAAAAGCACTACAGAGTATGGATGTCTTCTTACTTTTTCGGTAAGCTGACCACCCTCTTCATAACCTATATAACCCGGCGGAGCTCCTACCAGCCTGGATACAGAGAATTTTTCCATATACTCGCTCATGTCGATGCGTACAAGGTTGTTGGTGCTTTCAAACAAATATTCGGCAAGTACTTTGGCAAGTTGTGTCTTACCTACCCCTGTTGGCCCGAGAAAGAAAAACGACCCGATAGGCTTGTTAGGATCTTTTAATCCCGCCCTGTTTCGCTGAATGGATTTAACAATATTGTCAATAGCTTCATTTTGACCTACAACTCTGGTCTTCAATTCATTACCCATTTTCAGCAATCTGATGCCTTCAGCCTGTGCCACTCTCTGAACCGGTACACCTGTCGTCATAGCAACTACTTCAGCTACTTTATCGTCATCAACCAGTTGACGATTTTTAGATAATTCCTTTTCCCACCTAAGTTTTTCATTTTCCAGCAGGTCAAGCAACTCCTTTTCCTTGTCACGCTGACGGGCAGCCAGTTCAAAATTCTGGTTTTTAACAGCTTTTACCTTTTCCTGGCGGGTATTATCTATAAAATTTTCCAGTTCCAGGATACGCTCGGGTACAACAATATTTGAGATATGTACCCGTGAACCTGCCTCATCAAGTGCATCAATTGCCTTGTCCGGCAAGTGACGATCTGAAATATAACGTCCTGTCAGACTGACACATGCCTGTATTGCTTCAGGAGTATAATAGACATTATGATGATCTTCATACCTTTCTTTAATATTGTTGAGAATTTCTATAGTTTCGTCCGGAGTTGTAGGTTCAACCATTATTTTCTGGAACCTGCGTTCCAATGCTCCGTCCTTTTCAATATGCTGCCTGTATTCGTCAAGAGTGGTGGCACCTATACATTGTATTTCACCACGTGCAAGTGCAGGTTTAAGCATATTGGCAGCATCAAGTGAGCCTGTGGCTCCACCTGCACCAACAATGGTATGTATTTCATCTATAAACAGGATTATCTGGTTGTTCTTTGCCAGTTCATTTAATATTGCTTTTATTCTTTCCTCAAATTGTCCCCGATACTTGGTCCCGGCAACTATTGATGCCAGATCAAGTGTTACAACACGTTTTCCGAACAGAACCCTGGAAACCTTTTTCTGGATTATTCTCAGGGCAAGGCCTTCGACAATTGCCGATTTTCCAACTCCCGGGTCTCCAATCAGGACCGGGTTATTTTTTTTGCGGCGACTCAGAATCTGGGCCAGACGCTCAATTTCATTTACCCTTCCGACAATTGGATCCAGCCGGTTTTCCTCAGCAGCCTTTGTCAGGTCAATACCGAAATTATCCAGTACGGGAGTTTCTGATCCTGATTTACCACCGGGGCCCTGCATGGATTTTCCGCCACCAAAGGGTCCTTTTGCATCGTCATCATCTTCATTTGGTAACTCTGCCCTGGCTTCACGTTGCTTCTGGTCAAACTCATCTTTAAAAACAAAATAGTCTATATTCTCATTTTCCAGCAACTGAGTTATCAGATTTGTTTCATCTTTAAGGATGGCCAGCAAAAGATGACCTGTATCAATTGTATCGCTTCTCAACGATCTTGCTTCAAGATAAACAAGCTTCAGAACCCGTTCTGCTGTTTTAAGCAACGGAATATTCTCTGCTTCAGATGGAGATAGTTCTGTTCTGGCTCTGAGATGATCTTCTACGGTTTTTCTGATGGCTGCAAGATCCAATCCCATAGATACAAGAATATCTATAGCTGCTCCTTCTCCATCCCTTAATATTCCAAGAAATATATGTTCGGAGCTTATATTTCTGTTACCTAACCGGATAGCCTCTTCCCTGCTGTATGATAGAACATCTTTAACTCTCTGTGAAAATTTTGCATCCATAATTTAATATATATTCATAAATTCAATTCAATTCAATAATAATAGTATTACAAAGTTAATAATAAAATTATAAAGAATAAGATGTTAATAATTATGAGATATTTCAGAATAGTTTTAAACAATTTATGGC
>PXAP01000023.1 GCA_003567115.1 Bacteroidota bacterium | reverse complement strand
TCGATTTAACACAGGAATTTTCAAATTCTTTTTTTGGATAATTATTAATAAATTTCATGAATTGAATGGTTAATAACAAGGCGGACTGCTCTGCATAATCCCGGGGTAACTATTTTCTGTCGGTGTGTGTCAATTTAAAAATTGTCATGTATATTTGATTTGACAAAAATCAAATATTATTTATTTAAATTATATGCCAATATGAAAAGGAGTAATGAAGGAATAGTTAAAGAAGAATCAAAGAATCAGGGCCGGCGTAATTTCTTAAAAACTGCAGGTGTTGGTGCACTTGGTATTGCCGGATATGGGTTTTCACTTCCAAAAAGCGATGCTGTCAAAACGGAATCAAAAATCCGAACAAGAGCCGAAAGGTTAAAACAGATGTCATCAAACAGTTATGCTGTAAATCGATTATTTAAAAGGAGAGGGACCCAGCAAAGACCGGAGGTCATCCAGCTTAAAGAAAAATACGGTGAAATTACCCTGCTTGACTTTCCCCGGTTCACTAAAGATACATATCCGGGTGTAAATACAATGGATATCTGGTCTTCACTGATAGGAGATGTTACTGATGATTCTATGTTCACCCGTATTGAAAGGGATGGCCAGGTCCGGCCCGGCAACTTTGATCCCTCGTCATTATCTGCAAAACGCTATCTTGACGATTTTGTAACGAAAATGGTCTCAGCCGGGGTTATGACAACTCACATTTCCAGTAATGTGCCAAGGAACCTTGCCGATCTCGATGAAGAACTCAGAATGGAGGGGGGGCGGGTCGGAAAACTTTGGATTGATGCATCAAAACAGATTGGTTCCAGGTCAATCCGGTTTAATACGGGAGGCCCGCGAATTATTCCCGAGGCTGTTATTCAGGGAGGATATCCGCAAAATCAAGAGATTGTACCGTATCTGAGAAATGCAATAGAGACATTTAAGGAACTTGCAGATTATGGAGAGAAATCGGGTGTAATTGTAACAATTGAAAACCATTGGGGATTGGCAGCCGATCCGATGAATATAATTATTATACTTAATGAGGTGAACAGTCCCTATTTGGAGGCGGCGCCTGATTTCTGCAACTGGGAGCATGAATATATGTTATATCATGGTCTGGAGGTACTTACCCCAAGAGCCACTTCGATGATTCATGCCAAACGATGGACCAGGTTCCCGGATGTTGATATAGCCCGTTGTACGCAGGTTTTAAATGATTGCAATTATAAAGGTTATATTTCAGTTGAGTATGAAGCCGGAGGTGACCCTGTAGAAGGTACTTTGAATTTGTTAAATGATGTAGTTGATGCACTTGTGTAATTTTTAATTTCCTGGAAATATTTTTTAAAAGTTTGGATATCACCCGAATTTTGTTCTAAATTCGTGCATTGGGAGGGTAAAAAAAGAAACCCCAACCGCAAAGTTGGGGTCTTTTATTTGTTTTTTATTAATGATTGAAATATAAACAAAAAACATAACTTTTTCTGATTTTTATCACCTCGGCATTTATTGCTTTTTCAACGGGAACCAGCTGGGGGTGTTTGCCATTATGATACCAATAACCTTTCCGACAGGACTTATCATGGATGTGAATGCCCCTCTTTGTGTGGCAGCGGTGCTTGGCTGCGGGGTACTTGGCGACCATGTATCCCCAATATCCAAAACCACTCTTGTGTTGGAAATGGCGGCAGAAAATGATCACATCTATCATGTAAGGACTCAGGTCCCTTATGCATTGATAGCAGCGACAGGGGCAATTGCTTTATACATTTCATCCGTTATTCTGTTGCAGTCCTGAAGAAATGAACATGGATTTCCCATCCTGTATGTTAAAATAAGTTAATGTAAAGCGGTTCCCGGTCTGACTCAGGACCATATTCCATTTAAAATCAGGAATATATTCAGTTTTTGCAGAAACAGCCGTAAAAAAACAAAGATTAATTTATTAAACCATTACCGGCTTTTAACATCAGATAATATAATATAGTATTAATCGAATAAAATTATTTCACTTATGAATCTGAAAAATCAAAAAATGAATTTAGTGGCCGCTGTTGCTTTCATGACTCTCTTTTTGTTGGCGGGTTCCATATCCGAAGCCCAAAGAAGGGGCGGAAGAGGCGTTGCAGGCTCCGCGAATGAATCCTTGTTTGAAGGAATAGAAAATGAGCAGGTATTGCCTATGCTGAGGCATCTTCCAAGAACACATGGTGGATCGAATGTGCCTGCAGCAGACGGGAGGTTTCTGTACGATCTTATACTGGAGAAAGGTTACACAAGAGGTCTGGAAATCGGCACCTCAAACGGGTATTCCGGTCTGTGGATAGGACTTGCATTAAAGAAGAATGGCGGAGAGCTTGTAACAATTGAAATTGACCCCAGGGCAGCAGATGAAGCCAGAGATAATTTCAAAAATGCAGGACTGGATGATGTGATAGAGGTAATGACTTCCGATGCTCTTGATGGAATTCCCAAAGTTCCGGGGGAATTTGATTTTGTTTTTATTGATGCCCATAAACCTGAGTATTATGATTATCTGCAACTGGTACGGCACCGGATGGAGCAGGGAGGAGCAATAACCGCTCATAACGTAACCGGCAGGGACAGGTCAATGGCAGATTTTGAGGAAGCCATAATGAATGATCCGGGACTGGAGACGGAAATATTCAGCAGGCATACCATTTCAGTCAGCCTGGTCGGGGAGAAATAATTGTTTTCATCAAATTATATTTTTCTTCCCTGCCCGGGATTACTTTCCGGTTAAAGCAGGAGGATTTCCTGTCCTTTTAACATTCCTTATAATATTTTAAAAGATAATTGTTACTGGTTTTTTTAATTTTGACTTTATAAAATATTGGAAATTATTCATCAAAATCCGGGTAGTTATCAACAATTATGTACCAATTGGATTTTTGAAAACCAACTTATAAAATTATGCCTATTTTCAAAATTTTTTCTACTGCTACCCTTTCCGTAACTCTGTGTTTGTTTTTGTTTCTCAATTCACTTAACGTACTGCAGGCAAACAGAATAGCAGATACAAATACCATAACCAATTCAAACGGGATAAGCGTATTTTTTGATTTTACCGGACGCATCGATGAGACTTATATACGTCAGGAGATTCAAGTGGCTGACTATGTAAGAGACAAGGAAATGGCTGATGTTCACATTATTATGACAAGGCATCGTTCCGGTACAGGTACCAATTATGCCGCTTCATTTATTGGCTACAATGCATATGAAAATATGGAGTATGAGTTGATTTATTGGGATGATGCAACCAATACATCTGATGAGACCCGGCGAGGTTATACAAATATGATAAAAATCGGACTTGCCCCCTTTGTAGCCAGGGCAGGCATGTCGGATGAATTATCACTTGAGTATAATAGAACCAGGGTTGTAGAGGAAGAAGTGACAGATCCCTGGAATCACTGGGTATTTGAATTATCCGGATCAGGAAATTTCAATATGGAAGAAACCAGGGACTCATATAGATTTGATTACGGTATTTCCGTCAATAAAATTACGGAGGACTGGAAGATCAGGTTTCGTTCAAATTTTAGATATGACGAGCGCAACTTTACCAGGAATGAGGATATTATAACCAGTGTTTCAACCCGGGACCGCATAGACGGGTATATATTGAAAAGTTTGACCGACCACTGGTCAGCCGGAATATTTTCCGACTATAGCTCCAGCACATTTTCCAATATCAGTCATAGCATAGAGATGTCTCCGGCATTGGAATACAGTCTTTTTCCATATGCAGAGGCAACCAGGAGATCAATTACTTTTGCCTGGAGGATGGGCGGCGGTTACTATGACTACATTGATACAACTATTTTTGATAAAACTGAAGAGTATTTATTAGGTCAGTCTCTTGATGCTTCAGCTAATTTTCAGCAGCCCTGGGGTAGTTTACGGATCGGACTCGAGGGATTTCATCACTTTCATGACTTCAGATCAAACAGACTTGAATTTTCTACAAGGATTAGTCTCCGCCTGGTCCAGGGGCTTTCTCTCAGTGTCAGGGGAGGCTATGACCTGATAAATGACCTGGTGGCCATACCCAAGGAGGATTTATCGCTGGAAGAAATTCTTTTGCAGCAGAGACGCCGGGCCACTGATTACGAAATATCAGGCAGTATTGGCTTATCCTATACATTTGGCTCAAGAATCACCGGGGTATTTAACCCCAGGTTTTGAACCCGGGCTGCAGTTTTTTAGCAGGGATGTACTTGAAGGTGACAGGCTTTCTGCAGTAATTAATCTATTCATATTAAAGAGTATCTGCCGGGTTTTTATGTGCAGTGGTATATACCTTATTATTACAGCTTATTCGTATATCCGATACTAATGTTTGCTTCAGGGTATCCGAAGAGGGGTCATTTTTTATTGATTTTTCAGGTAAAATCTGTTTGATTAATTTTAATAAAAATGCCTTAAACATTATATTTAAGGCATTCTGGTATAATTTTGTTTTTAAAAAGAGTGGAGCTGGAGGGAATCGAACCCTCGTCCAAACAAGGAACCAATATGGTTTCTACATGCTTAGTCTGTTATTGATTGTCGGATCCAGACCGGCAACAGACAGCCTGACTGAATCTTATTCCCTGTTATCTCATCCGGTGCACGGGAAAAGCTCCCGGACCAGCCCAAACTTAACGGTGCCTCTTTATCAAAAACCGTTGGACGGGGTTTTTGAGAGACAGCTTGTCCGCGATCCTTGACCGCGGATGGAGCATAGATCTTCTAAAGATTATGCTGCAAGCGCGTAGTTATTCTCGCCGTTTAATTTTTTGCACTTCAGTTTAACGAGATGAATTGCTTTGCTCGGCATGCTTGCATATCCGCTCATCTTGCTGTCAAAACCAGTCAGCCCCATGAACAACCCGCTAAGGTACAAAAATCCTGCCATAATTTAAACGACATATTTTTTTAATTATTTTTGCCATATTGATTAATTTGTAAAAAAGTGACTATGCATATCGGGATACTGAAAGAAACAAAAGTACCTGTGGACCGGAGGGTTGCCCTGACTCCTTCAGCAGCAGATAAATTGCTGAAACTATATCCGGAATTTGATATTTCTGTTGAAAGCAGCGATATAAGATGTTTTAGTGACAATGAATACAGGGAGAGGGGAATTCGTGTCACTGATGATATATCAGCTTGCGATCTGCTGGTCGGGATAAAAGAGGTCGATGTGTCCAAACTTATTTCAGGTAAAAAATATCTTTTCTTTTCTCACACAGCTAAAAAACAACTTCATAACCGTAAACTTTTGCAGGAGATAGTAAAAAACACAATAACTCTGGTGGATTACGAATATCTTACCAGTCAAGAGAATGTCAGGTTGGTTGCTTTTGGACGTTGGGCAGGAATAGTTGGTGCTTACAATGGCTTACGGGGATATGGCCTGCGATATAAACTTTTTGATTTGAAGCCGGCCCATAAATGCTATGATATTAATGAAGTTATGGCTGAACTTAAAAAAGTCAAGCTACCGCCAATAAAAATACTTATAACAGGAGGAGGACGTGTAGCAGGCGGAGCAATGGAAATATTTGCTCTCCCCGGATATAAAACTGTTGATTCTTCCGCGTTCCTGGAAAAGATTTATGAAGAACCGGTTATTTGCCAGATCGAACCCTGGGATTACGTTAAGCGAAAAGATGGAGAAGATTTTGACCTTCAACATTTTTTTTACTACCCGGAGGAATATGATAGTCAGTTTTTTCCCTACAGCAGGGTAACTGATCTTTATATTGCCTGTCATTACTGGGATCCCCGTTCACCTGTTTTTCTCGATGAGGAAGATTACCGTAAACCTGATTTTAAGATTTCTGTGATTGCCGATATAAGTTGTGATGTAGGAAAGCCTATTGCATCTACATTAAGAGCATCAACCATAGAAGATCCTTTTTACGGTTATGATCCTTTAACTGGCATGGAGGGTGATCCTTTTGATAAAAATAATATTACGGTAATGGCGGTGGATAATTTACCGGGGGAACTGCCAAGGGATGCTTCGGCGGAATTTGCTGACAATCTTGTTAAAAATGTTTTTCCTGCTTTTTTGAATGACAGGGAAGGAATTGTTGAAAGGGCAACAATTGTGAGGGATGGAGGGCTTACCAGGCATTTTTCATATCTGGCAGATTTTCTTGCAGGCAGGGAATAGAGTTGTATTAATTCCGACTTTTTAAAACATACGGCCTCTCCGGAGCTTTATTACTCCTTTTTGTAAATATTCCGGGCGTGATTCAGTATATTTTTTTATGGCAATTTTTAATCAAATCAATTGTTTTTGACGGATTATCAGATTTGAAGATAGTGTTTCCTGCCACAAGCACATTAACTCCTGCATCAATAAGAAGCGGGGCATTTTTTAGAGTGACTCCCCCGTCCACTTCTATCATGGCGGTAGAACCGGTTTGGCTTATCAGGGCTTTAAGCTTCCTGATTTTGCTATAACTTCTTTCTATAAATGTTTGTCCCCCGAAACCCGGGTTTACGGTCATAAGTAAAACAAGATCCAGATAAGGAAGTATCTCTTCGAGAACGGATACAGGGGTGTGTGGATTTAGTGATACCCCTGCCTTCATATTCAGTGATTTTATAAATTTTACGGTGTTGTGAAGATGATCAACGGCTTCATAGTGTATTGTAAGAATAGATGCTCCTGTTTCCCCGAAACGTTCTATAAATTTTTCCGGATTTACTATCATCAGGTGTACGTCTATTGGTTTGGATGTTCTTCTAATGATAGCTTCCAATACCGGAAATCCAAAGCTGATATTGGGCACATATACTCCATCCATTATATCAAAATGAAGCCAGTCAGCCGTACTGTTGTTTATCATGTCAACATCAGAGTCAAGATTGCCGAAATTTGCTGAAAGCAATGAGGGTGCTACTAGTGGTTTCATTGAAATATTTTTTGTAACATGTAAATTTTTATTCAAAAATGTAGGGGTTACTCATAAACTATCAGCAGGGGCAGAAATTGCAACAGTCTATAAATATGTCTTCAGGATCTTATTTTTTGTAGAATGCTTAAGTCTCTTTATGGCTTTTTCTTTAATTTGTCTGACTCTTTCCCTGGTAAGGTTAAAAGCTTCTCCAATCTCTTCAAGTGTGTGTGGATGTTTGCCGTTCAGACCGAAATAGAGTCTGACAATATTTGCTTCCCGGTAGGTAAGTGTCGACAAAGCTCTTTCAATTTCTTTCCTTAGAGACTCATTCAGCAATTCCCGGTCCGGAGTCGGCATATTTTCTGTAGGTAATAAGTCGTACATAGTTACTTCCTCATCGGTATTAATGGGTGCATCCATAGATATATGGCGGCCTGCAGTTTTAAGTGATTCTTTTACATCCTTGGGAGCCAATTCCAGGGCTTGCGCTATTTCCAGCACAGAGGGTTCACGTTCATACTTTTGTTCAAGATCCGAAAAAGTCCGGTTGATTTTGTTTATATAGCCAATTTTATTTAGAGGCAAGCGTACGATTCTGGCTTGTTCTGCAAGTCCCTGTAATATGGATTGCCTGATCCACCATACTGCATATGAAATAAACTTGAATCCCCTGGTTTCGTCAAAACGTTGTGCAGCCTTTATAAGTCCCAGGTTACCTTCATTTATTAAATCGGGAAGACTAAGTCCCTGATTCTGGTATTGCTTGGATACAGAAACAACAAATCGCAAGTTGGCCTTAATAAGTAGTTCAAGGGCTTTTCCGTCACCGTTTTTTATTCTTCTGGCTAGTTCCACTTCTTCTTCAGCTGAGATAAGGTCGACCTTTGCAATTTCATGCAGGTATTTATCCAGCGAAGGAGTCTCCCTGTTGGTTACTTGTTTTATGATCTTTAATTGTCTCATTCATGCGTACAAATTAGATTAATCAAATTAATAATCACTGAATTATGTTCTGCATCCAATGCATATTTAGCGTTTCAAACGCATGGAACCCGCATGGTTTGTTGACCTGCGGTCGATTCTACATGCAATTATGTGTTCTTTTAGCTGTCATTGTCAGATGTAAAATTCATGTTATTTTGTCTGCCGAAGGCTGATGCGGGTTTCAACCGGATATTTTGGGTTATACCTAAGCTTATACGATAAGTCATATATAAAGTTGCAAGCCCTATTATTATTATTTAACGGAGTTTTTTTATGAACTGGAACAATTATTTTTTTTAATTTAAAAATAAAAAACATTAACTTTGCTGGCAGTAGCAAACTTAAGTATAAACTTAATGAAAATGGCATCCTGAAGCCGAAAAATCATTTTTTTCCCATTTTTTGCATATTTTCTTGAAATACTTATTATTGCATAATAATACCACATTTTTGTATTGCACAACTTTTTAATCCCCCTTGCATTTAAATACCGGCTATTGATGTTGTCCGGGAATGCATCAGCATAAAATTACATACAAATTTACTTACTTACTTTTATATTCATTAATTACTATTAAAAATGTATGATATTCTTGAACTAAACAAGAAACTGGTTTCTGAATTACGTGAGATAGCCAAAGAGCTAAAAATAAAACGTGTTGAGTCTTTAAAGAAACAAGATTTAATTTACAGGATCCTGGATCAGCAGGCGATAAATTCATCAGAAAAAGACGCTGAAAAAAGCCAGAAAGAATCAAGGAGTAAAGGACAACCAGGTAGCGAAAAACGCCGTGGCAGACCTCCTTCAAAGAAAAAGCAGAAAAAAGAGGATCAGCAATATAAAGAAAAACAGCCTGATACTCAAATTCAGTCCGGGAAACAAGATGCTTCCCTTCAGGATAAAAAAAATGTTGATATAAACACTGATTCTGATATTGCAACTCACCATAAACAAAAAGAATCCGCAATAAAGTACGATAAAGGTAAAGAGAGCAGGCAAAATCGACCTCAGGCGGAAGAAACCAAATTAACCAGGTCCTCTCAGCAGGAAGAAAAAAGACCCCGGCAATCCTCTCATAAGAATGGCAGGAAATCCCAGCAACCTGACAAGCCAGGGAAAGAGGGATACCACAAAAAACAGTATGACCGGAAAGGAAACGGCCAGGAATATGATTTTGATGGTATTATTTCCACTTCCGGCCTGCTTGAAATTATGCCAGATGGATATGGATTTTTACGCTCTTCTGATTATAATTATCTTAATTCTCCCGATGATGTATATGTTTCTCAGTCGCAGATTAAACTTTTTGGACTTAAGACTGGTGATACGGTACAGGGAACCATTCGTCCGCCCAAGGACGGAGAAAAGTATTTTCCTTTAATTAAGGTAGAACAGATAAATGGACGTACACCTGATTTTATAAGAGACAGGGTTCCTTTTGACTTTCTGACACCTTTGTTCCCTGATGAGAAATTTACCCTGGTAAGTGAAAAGAGTAATAGTTTATCGGCAAGAATAGTAGATCTTTTTGCTCCGATTGGGAAAGGACAGAGAGGACTGATAGTGGCACAGCCGAAAACAGGTAAAACTGTATTGCTTAAAGAGATTGCCAATGCTATTGCCGCAAACCATCCTGATGTTTACATGATGGTATTGCTTATAGATGAGCGTCCTGAAGAGGTTACCGATATGGCCAGAAACGTGCGGGCAGAGGTGATTTCATCAACTTTTGATGAGCCGGCTGACCGGCATGTCAGGGTAGCCAATATGGTTATAGAGAAAGCAAAACGAATGGTTGAATGCGGCCATGATGTTGTTATACTTCTTGATTCAATAACAAGACTGGCCAGAGCATTCAATACTGTTTCCCCTGCTTCAGGAAAGGTCCTCTCCGGAGGTGTTGATGCTAATGCACTTCAGAAACCAAAGCGTTTTTTCGGTGCAGCACGTAATATTGAGAAAGGTGGTTCTCTTACAATTCTTGCAACTGCGCTGACCGAAACAGGCTCAAAAATGGATGATGTGATTTTTGAAGAATTTAAGGGAACCGGGAATATGGAATTGCAACTGGACAGGAAATTATCCAATAAACGTATTTATCCTTCAGTTGATGTTAATTTGTCAAGTACAAGGAGAGAAGAGCTTCTGCTTGACAAGGAGAAGATGAATAAAATATGGATATTGCGAAATTATCTTTCCGACATGAATCCTGTTGAGTCGATGGAATTTTTGCGTGACAGGGTTACTAAAACCAGGTCAAATGAGGAGTTTCTCATTTCAATGAACAGTGGATAATTTACAAAAGCCTTATCAATAAGATTTTTAAGATACCAGCTTATTTCCGGATTACTTATTAATCCTGTTCCATCCGATTACTTTTGGCACAGCGACCATTATGAGTAATGTCATGATTTTTTTTCGCCAGTTTTTATAAATTTGTTGCCGGCCAAATTATTGGTTCACTTTCTGAACATCCTGACACTGATAATTAAACCAATATAGATTATTTAACTAACTAATTGATTTACAAATATGACTAAAAAAAAGAAATTCATTACTTGTGACGGGAACCATGCAGCTGCACATGTTGCATATATGTTCAGTGAGGTTGCAGCTATTTATCCCATTACACCATCCTCAAACATGGCTGAGAATGTTGATGAATGGGCAGCTCATGGCAGGAAAAACATTTTCGGAGATAAATTAAGAGTGGTTGAACTTCAGTCTGAAGGAGGTGCGTCGGGAGCGGTTCACGGATCATTGCAGGCTGGTGCACTTACAACTACCTTTACAGCATCGCAGGGCCTGTTGTTGATGATCCCTAATATGTATAAAATTTCGGGTGAATTATTGCCCGGAGTTTTTCATGTCAGTGCAAGAAGTCTCGCTGCACAGGCTTTGTCTATATTTGGTGATCATAGTGATGTGATGAGTACCCGGCAAACCGGTTTTGCATTACTTGCAACCGGTAGTGTTCAGGAGATAATGGATATTGCAGGTGTTGCACACCTGACATCAATAAAAACAAGGATCCCGTTCCTTCATTTTTTTGATGGATTCCGTACTTCACATGAACTTCAGAAAGTAGAGGAATGCGATCAGGAAGAAATGGCTAAACTTATTGATTATGATGCTGTTCAGTCCTTCCGTGAACGTGCTCTTAATCCGGAACATCCTGTGACCAGGGGAACGGCACAGAACCCTGATATTTATTTCCAGTCGCGTGAATCGGCCAACAAGTTCTATGAAGTTGTTCCCGATACTGTCGAGGAATATATGCAGGAGATAACCAAAATTACCGGCCGTGAGTATCATCCCTTTACCTATTACGGTGCTTCAGATGCCGAAAACATTGTTGTGGCGATGGGTTCGGTTACGGAAACGATAAAAGAAACCGTTGATTACCTGAATTCACAGGGTGAGAAGGTTGGTATGATAACAGTTCATTTGTACAGGCCATTCTCATCAAAATATTTCATGAAGGTTTTACCAAAATCTGTTAAAAGAATAGCTGTTCTGGACAGGACAAAAGAACCAGGTGCCAATGGTGAACCCCTCTATCTTGATGTGAAGGATTTGTTTTACGGACAGACTGACTCCCCGGTTATAGTCGGAGGCAGATACGGACTTAGCTCAAAGGACACAACTCCGGCAATGATAAAGTCTGTATTTGACAATCTTAATATGTCCGAGCCTAAAAACCGGTTTACAGTCGGTATAATTGATGATGTAACATACCATTCTTTGCCGTTACAACCGGAAATTGATGTTTCACCTGAAGGAAATTTTGCGGCCAAGTTTTATGGGATCGGAGGTGATGGGACAGTTGGTGCAAATAAAAATTCCATAATAATAATAGGAGATACCACCGGTAAGTTTGCCCAGGCATACTTTGCATACGACTCCAAAAAATCGGGAGGTTTAACTGTTTCTCACCTGCGCTTTGGGGATAAGCCGATACGTTCTCCCTACCTGGTAAATGCGGCCGATTTTATTGCCTGCCATGTTCCTGCGTATCTGGGAAAATATGATTTGCTCAAGGGACTGAAAAAAGGAGGCACCTTCTTTCTGAACAGTATTTGGGATAAGGAAGAGACAAAAAAGAAACTTCCGCCTGAAATGAAAAAATATATGGCTGAAAATGACATTCAGTTTTATATTATCAACGGCACTAAAATTGCTGAAGAAATAGGACTTGGCGGCAGGACCAATACCATTATGCAGTCGGCATTTTTTAAGATATCAAATGTAATTCCTTATGAGAAAGCTGTTGATGAGATGAACAAAGCCATTGTCAAGTCATTTGGTATGAAAGGTGAGGAGATAGTTGACATGAACAAAGCAGCAGTTGAAAGTGGAGGAGATGTAATTAAGGTGGATATTCCGGACGAATGGAAAGATATTGATGTTAAGGATTCTGAAGATACCAGGGATATTCCTGATTTCATCAAGAATGTAATGGAACCGATAGTTGCACAAAATGGCGACAATCTGCCCGTCAGTACTTTCCTTGGCCGTGAAGACGGTACATTCCCTGCAGGCACTACAGCTTTTGAAAAACGTGGTATTGCTGTACATGTACCAGAATGGATACCTGGTAATTGTATTCAGTGTAACCAGTGTTCATATGTATGTCCGCATGCTGTTATAAGGCCTTTCCTTCTTACTGAAGAAGAGGCTGAGAACGCTCCCGAAGGAACTGAAACTATTAAAGGTACAGGAGGCACCAAGGAATACCGCTACCGTATACAGATAAGTCCTCTTGACTGCACCGGATGCGGCAACTGTGCAGATGTTTGTCCATCGAAAACCAAAGCTTTGGAAATGCAGACCCTGGAATCACAGATTGTTGAAAATGAGCGATGGGAATACATGCATAACAAGGTAGGATATAAGGATACTGTTCTCGAAAAAGAAAAGTCAGTTAAGAACAGCCAGTTTGCACAGCCCCTTTTTGAATATTCAGGTGCCTGTGCAGGTTGTGGTGAAACTCCCTATATCAAGCTGATCACCCAACTTTACGGAGATCGTATGATGATTGCAAATGCCACCGGATGTTCCTCAATATTCGGAGGTTCTGCACCTTCTACTCCATATACAATTAACAAGGAAGGACACGGACCTGCATGGGCCAATTCCCTTTTTGAAGACAATGCCGAGTATGGTTACGGAATGGTTTTGGGTGTAAAACAAATGAGGGAAAAGATAGAAGATCTTATGAAGACGGGGCTTGAAGGTAATCTTTCCCCGGAGATTAAAAAAGCCTTCAATGAATGGATAGAAGGCAAAGATGATGCCGAAAAGTCAAAAGCTGCCTCTGCAAAAGTCATTGAACTGCTTAAGGATAAGAATGATAATATTTCAAAGGAAATAATGAATTTGAAGCAGTACCTGGTTAAAAAATCCATATGGGTATTTGGTGGTGATGGCTGGGCTTATGATATAGGGTATGGCGGACTTGATCATGTAATTGCCTCTGGTGATGATATTAATATGCTTGTTCTTGATACTGAGGTATACAGTAATACCGGGGGACAGGCCTCAAAATCCACTCCGATAGCTGCTGTTGCAAAGTTTGCTGCATCAGGAAAACGTATCCGTAAGAAGGATCTTGGGGTTATGGCCATTAGCTATGGTTATGTATATGTTGCCCAGGTTGCAATAGGAGCAAGTCAGGCTCAATTTTTCAAGGCAGTTAAAGAGGCGGAATCCTATCCGGGTCCTTCGATAGTTATAGCTTATTCGCCGTGTGTTAATCATGGATTGAGAAATGGAATGGGTAAGACAATTGAGGAGACCAAAAGAGCTGTTGAAGCCGGGTACTGGCAAAACTGGCGATACAATCCTCTTCTCGAAAATGAAGGAAAAAATCCATTTGTCCTTGATTCCAAAGAACCCGACTGGAATAAGTTCCAGGATTTCCTGAAATCCGAAGTGCGGTATACTTCACTTCAGAAGGCATTTCCTGAAGTAGCTGATGATCTGTTCAAGGCTGCCGAGGAAAGTGCAAAGTGGAGGTATCAGAGTTATGTAAGAAAAGCTTCAATGGATTATTCCAAAGAATAGTAAACATTAAACAAACAAGGGGAAAAGCGGCCTGTTACGGGCCGCTTTTTTATTTTGGTGAGCCATCCATGGTTGAAAACCCGAAGAGCGAAGAGTCCTTCAACGCCTTTTTTATCCGCCGGGAAATAGACTTAAAGGCAGATTAATGATAAAAAGTTCAGGGAAATATTATGGATAAAAAGTTACCGGGACATCAATATACCCAAATCATTCTTTAATTCCCTTATAATATTTTGCCAGGCTTCTTATTAATAATTCTCCTGATTTTTTGTTTTCTTCTTTTGTGTAAATTGCACCGGCACCTTCGCAAAGAACTGTAGTAATTCCAAATTGTACATGAGGACCATATTCCCAGCTTATTGCGCCATATCCAGGGATACCTTCCCTTACAGCCAAAGGTTTTATAAGATTATTATGGTCAAGATCCTGAAGTATATCCCGCCACTCAGTCCAGGGGCCTGTCCTGTCATCTTCAACCAGGTATAAAAGGGGTTCAACGATTCCACCCCATGTATGATGCCCCCATAAAGTAGTAACCGGAGATTCAGACTCCATGATCATTTCAAGGTCCCGCTGAAAGATATATGGCTCATGAGCTTGCTTTTCTTTATCAGAACCGTCGGGGAAATAGCTTCTGTTCATATCAACACCTTGGGCATTAACGCGATACCAGCCTTTTTGGGGTGCATCAGGACTCATCATGATAACGAAATGACATATTGAGCGTTTTCTCATATCACTTCCCCGGTTACCCAGGAGCCATTCAATTTTACCTATCATACGCCATTGTGCATTATGTTCGCCTGGATGGGAATTGGAAAAGTAGTGCACCCACCTGTCCCCGAGAGGAATATCGCTTGATGGATCGGTAATTGTCAGACGATATAAATTACGTCCACCCAATGATTTCCCCAGGGTATCAACATTCACATATTTACTTGGTTCTATGCTTGAAATAAAATCTTCCACCTGCTCATAGGAAATAGGTACCTGGTGACCGACATAAACCTTGTCATTTTCGAAAACAGGAAATACAAGAGTGTCTATCTCGGGGCTCACCCTGTATCCTGCCTTCCAGTGAACCGGGTTCCAGTTTTCCATATCATACGACCATGAGTAGAAGTATTCATTCATGGCATAGCGGGGTGGTCCTTCCACAACCAGAACAAGATCATTTCCCCTGGCATTGCCCGTAATTTGAAAATTCAATTTATTATTCCAATCAGGTTGATTTGGAGCATGTCCAAGGGTAATCTTAAAAACATTTCTGTCTAGTTTCTCTATAACGGCACCATCAGAACCAAGAGGACCGTCGAACCTGAAATCGCCTTCCGACAGTTCCCGGTATGAGTCACATGCAAGTAATGATACAATGACGATAGATGTTATGGTTGGAAAGGCAATCTTTAATTTATTCAGCCAGGATTTTTTGTTCATAACTTTATTTTTATTTATACAAAGCTTCTAATTTTTATCAAGATGCAAAAATTTATGAATTAAAAAGGTTAGTTGTGTTTCAGAAAATATTCAAAAAAAATGTACATCTGTTCGTTTGATTCTTCATTCGGTGAATGTTCAGGGCGATTAGTCATTGCAACTCGTTTAGTATATCCCAGAAACTTATTTACAGCAATAGTATGGTTAAGCGGGATCCATCGTATTGGAGGATCTGATGAGCCTCCCGAAACGAGAAAGGGTCGTGGAGCCATCAGGGCATGTAGTTCATGCAGATCGTAACCCTCTTCAACCAGCTTAGGATAGAGTCCTTTTGCTCCCTCAACAATTCCTGTTCTGCGCCAGGTGTTATTCCACGGAGGTGGATAGTATCCCAGGTACCACGGCTCCCAGTAATTAATGCTGCTACCTTTGGTTTCATCAAAGACGATTCCGGGATCAGACCATGCTGCACAGGCAAATTTTTCGAACAGGCAGGAAGCAAACATTGCCCATTTTCCGCGGTAGGAATGCCCCACTATGCCGATACGTTCAGAATCAACTTCAGGTAAGGATGAAATAAGATGCCATGCATTTGCAGCTGCGTATGCCAGCACAGAAATTGGCTGTATCTGTGAATTTTCAATATCAGGATAATACAGAGAATAGGTTTTTGAATTCGTTGTTTCTGTGGTTCCTAAGGAAAGTGTTACAAACCCCCTCTTTGCAAGCTGAAGTGCAAAATCACGATTTTCCCTGCCTTTTCCAATAGCTGTTTCAGGTTCATAAAAAACGGTTATAACAGCAGGTCTTTTACCTGTTCCTTCAGGGATGAGCAGATAAGCATCAGTTTTCTGGCCGGGCAACCACTCAAATCTGATACTTTGTTTAATATAACCATCCTTCTTTATGGTTTCCAATAGTTCAAACTGGTGATTTTCAATAAAAGGAGGCCATTTACCCATCATTTCATTCCAGCGGCCAAATATTTCTTCTCTTCGTAAATGCCAGTCGCCGATAGTTTTAACCTTTGTTCCGTCATAAAACTCTAAAGGTGATCTGTAATCACCGAATTCATCTTTAAATTTTTCAGGGGGGGAAAAGAAGGGTGAAATGGTTTCCCATACAGGTTGTTGATCAGAATATTTATCGTTAAAAGTGTGACTCTTTATAAAAGCAACCAGAAACATAATATAAAGGAGGGAAAATCCAGTAACAAAGATCTCTTTAATATATTTCATAAAAATTTATTATTAATTATTATGAATACCAGTTTCTTTCTCGTTTCATATCTGAGTTAAGAATGGCATATGCAGTATTGGCATTTTCTATAACCTGAAAGTCAAACATTCCAACACATGCAAAATCTGCACCTCCCTCAAAAGTATGGCGAAAACCTTCTTCCGGTTTTATTGCACCTGCAGCCAGTACCTTAAAGGCTATCCATGGTGTGGTGTTTTCCCGGAAGAAATCTTCAGTTGCTTTATCACCCATACACCAGATACTGAGAGGTGTATTTTGTGCCGGAAGATAAGGATCAGAAGGATCAAAAGGTGTGGCTTCAGCAGACGGATAATTCATGTGATGGAATGTTTTCATGTAAAAATCAACGTTGATTCCATTTTCAACACAAGCTTTGGGTACCGATAATGAATGTGCAGCTGTTCCGGTTATCAGGCCCTGATTGCGGATATATTCAACCGGCTTGCGTAAATGTTCAATCTGATTATTGAAAACAATTGTATCGGCAATGTTTCCCTGAACAAATGCGCCAATAGCACCATTGTCAATAGCCATTTTTATATTAGTAAGGTCATCTTCTCCGGGATATGTTTGAGCCAGCCACTGCACTTTTCCTCCCCGCCTCCAGAACTTGTCCAGAATCCTTATAGTATCTTCATCACATCGCAATATGGCAGTATTGATTCCGCAGGCCTGGCAGAGCCATAGTGTCTCAATTACTTTCTCATCGGTATGGTATTTTTTAAGCCAGGTGGAGACATAAATTAAATCCCGTGAGTGGGCAAAACCGCTTATCAGGTTTCCACCTATCATAATCCGGCTTAATGTAATATCTTTTATTTTACCTGAAGGTACTTCCCCCTTTAATTCATGTATTGAATAATCTCTTCCCAGATATAAGGAAGCGCCAGTTATACCATCTGTTCTTGCAGCAAGGTTATCCTCTTCAAAGCTGATCCATCCTCTTTTTTTTGCCATCCCAAAAAAAACTGCACCAAACAAAGGGATTACAGCGAGATTTTTTATCAATTCACGCCGTGAAGTGTCATGACCTTCCAGTAATTCGTGATTATCCACTGGTGGAAATTTCTTATTCATTCGCCTGGAATGCCTAAAGGCAATCAGTCTGTGTATACCATAAAGATAATTATCAGAGAATGTTGCTAAAACCAAAAGAACTGCCGCCTCAATAAGGTTGTAATTGATTATATAAAAATGGCTTACCGATGGTATGGAGGAATAAACAAAGGGAGGATTGGCTACATAATAAAGTAATAAAAGCAGTGCACCCGAAATGCATGCAATACGGGTGAAGATGCCAATGAATAAACAAAGGCCAATAATTAACAATCCCCATATATTGAGAAAATCGACAATTTGCAGGGTCGTGCTGTCACTGATCAGCCAATGGAAAAAGCCGGAGAACAACCATTTTGACTCCATCAAATAGGAAGCTGAAGACCAGTTGGGATTGAATAATTTGGCAATCCCTTCATAAAGGAAGTGCCATCCGATAATTATTCTAAGAATCGTAAAGCTCCATCTTTTTAATTCCTTTTGATTTTTCATGATCTGAGGTGTTTTATCCGGTTATAACTGATTTGTTACAATTCCTGAATCCAATAATAGAGTTTTTCATTCATCCCGGGATAGAGGCTGTTATAGTCATCCGGTAAATATAGTTTAATATTCTCTTTGCTGCCATACAGGCCGATGTTTCGATGGGGATGTTCTTTTCACCCTCATCAATTACCAATGGATGCGGTAGAAAAGGGATAGGCGGAATTTTGCCTAAAGATATATAAAAGCCTCCGGGAAATCAATTTAACTTTATAAACAATAATTTGACAATAGTTTGTAACTTTATAGAAAAACCCGCCTTTTTTGTGTTTTGTCAGGTCTTTACCAGGGATATGCGCAGAAAGGTAAGGGCGGGTTAAAAAAAATGTAGTGCGATGCAAAAAAACATAATAGGGCCAGCTTATCTGATGGCGGATGTTCCGTTTAAATAAAATTAATTACTGAGAATATGAACCAAATATGTTGTGATTTGTTAAAATAAATAGATTGTCAAACCAAAAATTTTGAAACATGACTGACCTTAGAACTAAATTTATGGGAATCGATGTTAAAAACCCCATTATCGTTGGTGCTTCTAACTTATCTCAAAATCCTGAAACCCTTGCTCAGCTTGAAAAAGCCGGAGCAGCTGCAATTGTGTATAAATCTCTTTTCGAAGAACAAATTCAGTATGAAAGAGTCCAGATGGGTGAACATTTACATGAATTTGACGAACGTCATGCGGAAATGATAAGTATTCATCCCAACATTGAGCATGCCGGGCCCAAAGAGTATCTTAAAGGATTAAAAAAGGCAAAGGAGGCATTAAAAATTCCGCTTATCGGAAGTTTGAATGCGATTTATAAGGAAACCTGGGTTGAATATGCCCGGTTGATTGAGGAGACAGGTGTTGATGGACTGGAACTTAATCTATATGCTGTTCCAAAAGATTCCGGAGCGGATGCCGCCATGGTGGAAGATCAGCAGATTGAGATATTAAAAGAGGTAAAGAAAGCTGTAAATATTCCTGTTTCAGTTAAACTGGGACCATTTTACTCAAATCCTTTGCATGTAATTAAAAAGATGGATGAAGAAGGGGTTGACGGGTATGTTTTATTCAACAGGATCTTTCAGCCGGATATAGATGTTGACAATCAGCAGCTTATTTCTCCCTTTAATCTCAGTATGGAAGGGGATTACAGATTACCGCTCAGGTTTGCCGCCATGTTGTATGATAATGTCAACGGTAACATATGCAGCAATACAGGCATATACACCGGGAAAGATGTGGCCAGGATTATACTTTCCGGCGCTGATTGCGTGCAGGTGGTGAGTGCAATCTACAAGAACAAACCCGATCACATATCTGCCATGTTATCTGAACTGGAAGCCTGGATGGAATCAAAATCCTATAAATCAATTAAAGACTTTAAGGGAAAACTGTCAAAAGCTTCTGTCAGTGATCCCTTTGCTTATACCCGGGCTCAGTACGTTGATATTTTAATGAATCCTGAGGAAATAATCAGGAAATATCCGGTTGTTTAACAATACATAACCGGGATAAAAGGCTATATATGGATCGACAGGTATGCCGAAGATGCAGCTGTCGCTGTTTTAAATGTTAAAGATGAATAATTGTTAATTTTGCGGATATGTAAATAAACTTTGTTTTATTATATGGGCAGGATTATGTGTATGGATGTCGGACAGAAAAGGGTTGGCCTGGCCGTTACAGATCCGCTGAGAATTATTGCTACAGGACTGGATACCGTACCTGTGGGGAAAATATTCGAATACCTTGATGAATATACGGGAAGAGAGAAAATTGATCTTTTTGTAGTGGGATCACCACTGCAAATGAACAACAAACCTTCTGATTCGGTTAAACATATTGAGCCTTTTGTAAAGAAACTTTGTAAAAAATATCCCGAGATACCAATAAAGCGTTTTGATGAGCGTTTTACCTCAAAAATGGCTAAACAGACAATGATTGATAGCGGAATCAGCAGAGAGGCAAGGCGAAATAAGGCTATGGTAGATAAAATAAGTGCAGCAATCATACTGCAATCGTTTCTTGATCAGCAAAATAAATTTAATCAATGATATTACCGGTTTTTCTATATGGATCACCTGTTTTGCGGAAGGTTGCCAAAGATATTCCTGAAGATTATCCTGGCCTGGATCAGTTTATTGACAGTCTTTTCGAGACAATGTATCAAAGTGATGGTATCGGACTGGCTGCTCCTCAGGTGGGTAAATCCATCAGGGTATTCGTTATCGATGCATCACCTCTTGAAGACGAAGATCCATCGGTTAAAGATTTCAAGAAAGTTTTTATTAACCCCCGGATATTATCCTGTGAAGGAGAGACTGACGTCTATAATGAAGGATGCCTGAGCATACCCGATATAAGGGAAGATGTTGAAAGGAAATCTGCAATACGCATAAGTTATTGCAACAGGGATTTTCAATACAGGGAAGAGTATTACAAGGGAATTGCAGCACGTATCATTCAGCATGAATATGATCATCTTGAGGGCAAGCTTTTTACCGACCATATTTCACCTCTGAAAAAGCGCCTTCTTAAAAATAAACTTACCTCAATAAGCAAGGGTAAAGTTGATGTAAAATACAGTGTAAAGCATATTTGATTTTATACTTATCCCAAATTACCTGTCAGAAGTCGATCTTGTTTATCACAAAATTACCTGTCTGAAGTAAACCTCGT
This sequence comes from Bacteroidota bacterium, assembly GCA_003567115.1. Lineage (GTDB taxonomy): Bacteria > Bacteroidota > Bacteroidia > Bacteroidales > PUMT01 > PXAP01. The sequence continues at coordinate 5,662 of PXAP01000023.1, read as the reverse complement.
TTGGGTATTACCCAAATTAACAGCTAATTATATTGTGTTTTTTTCTGATGGCCGTCATTAGAAAATCATTCTTGCAAAGATCTTTTAATCGTTTATATGCAAGTTCAGTTGACGGATTTGGACTTATATTTTCCGAATTCAAATTTTATAACCAAATATCATTTTCAGTTGATTTGGTCAATGGTTTTCATTAACTTTAATATAAGCATGATGACCAAATAAAACCGGATGGACTTTTATGAGGGTTTAAAACGGATGCCAATGCTCCGTCTGCTTATACCTTTTATACTGGGGATTATTCTTCAGAATAAAATTCAGTTTCCTTTTTTGCTTATTTCTGTTCTTTGCGTTATTACTTTTCTGATAACCCTGTTTATATGGAAATATGAACCAATAAATTTCCGCTACAATCTCCGCTGGTTGTATGGCCTCATTCTTTATTCCTTTATCATGCTTTTTTCCATGTGTATTATGGAAAGAAGCATAGAGGCATCATCATTTATGGATCATTCGGAAAAAGGTGGTTATGTGGTTGCCAGGGTGCTGGAAACTCCGTCAGAAAGAGAAAGGCGATTCAGGATCCTTATCGAGCCCTTTAAAGTGATTTCAGATAAAAGTATAATAAAAACCTCCGGAAGGGCGATAGGATGGTTTGAAAAAGACAGTTGTGCCGGTAAGCTCAGGGCAGGAGACAGGATTATTTTTCGAAACAATTTCCGGGAAATAAAAAATTCCGGTAATCCCTTTGAGTTTGACTACAGCAGATACATGAGGATACAGCAGGTATTTGGTGAGATCTATTTAGCAAGTGATCAGTGGTTTATACAGGATAATGAAGGAGCAGATTCAGGCCGCCTGTTGATGTTTTCCGGGCGTTTGAGGGAGCATTTGCTGGGTGTTATGAAAAACAATGGCATTGGCGGAAGAGAATATGAAGTTGCCGGGGCACTTCTTCTGGGGCACAGGGACGGACTTGACCCTGAAACAAGGCATTCATATGCCGCATCGGGTGCTATGCACATTCTGGCTGTTTCGGGGCTGCATGTCGGGATCCTCTACATTTTTCTGCACCGGATGCTGGGATTCATGAAAAGACCCGGATACTTAAATATTACAAGATCCATACTTATTTTACTGGTAATATGGCTGTATGCTTTGCTGACCGGACTCTCTCCCTCGGTGACCCGTTCTGCCACAATGTTCTCGTTTGTTGCAGTTTCCGGGACTGTCAGCAGGTCGGCCAATATATTCAATACTCTTGCTTCCGCTGCATTTGTTCAGTTACTGATAAATCCTTTAAATCTGTTTTTGGTTGGTTTTCAGCTTTCCTATCTCGCCGTTGCTGGGATTGCATTCTACCAGCCTCTTATTTCCTCACTTGTCAGTTTTCGGAATGTGCTGACAAACAGGATATGGGCACTTGCAACCGTATCTTTTTCCGCACAGCTGATTATTTTTCCCCTGATTATATTTTATTTCAACCAGTTTCCCAATTACTTCCTGTTAACAAATATATTTGCGGTACCGCTGGCTATGATTATTTTATATTCGGGTTTGTTTTTGTTTTTATTATCATCAATACCGATACTGGCTTTTGTGCTTGCTTTTGTATTAAATATTGGTCTTTTTCTCCTTAATTTTCTTACCGATACCATAAGTTATTTACCTTTTTCTCATACTTCGGATATTGTCACAGGTATGCCTCTTCTTCTGGTTTTATATGGTATAATACTGTTCAGTTCCCTTTTTTTTATAATGAGAAAACCACGGTTACTGCAATATGCCTTTATACTTGCAATTGCAGGCTTTGCCATCAAAGCAGATCATAAAATCAGGACATCCGGTCAGAACATATTTATAGTATATAATGCAGGCAGGTCTTCTCTTTACAATTTTGTATCCGGAGATAATAATTATATTGTCTCCGGAACAGATTCTGAGGCGGACTCAAAAATATTGCCTTATCCTGCTGTAAGGCCTGCTTTATATCTGAATGCAGGTAATGTCAGAATACTTTCTGCAGGGAATTTTTTTAATTCATCTTATGAGTGCCTGCATTATCCTCTGTACGTGAAAGGCAACTTTGTAGTCTTTAATAGATTTAGTATCTATTTTGCCTGTAGTGATGAAATTAATTACACTCATTCATTGAAACCTGTTTATACCGATCTGCTTGTAATCTCTTCACGGTTTTCTTCAGATATTTCAGAAATCTGTAAAACAATAAATCCTGCGAAGGTGGTTATTGACTCTTCAGTACCCTATTACAGGAAAGAAGAGATTATTGCTCAGTGTAGTAAGATTGGTCTTGAATATCATGATGTAAGTGCCTCAGGGGCTTTTATAGTTGAGCTGAATAAATAAATGGACAAATAATAGTCCCAAATTCCCTGCATCACAGCTTTGGCAATCATGAATTTTAAAAAAAATAATCTATGAGCCCGGTATAAGCAGGATAATATGCTATGAATTCCAAATATTACTCTTTAAAATTACTGGTACATATGAATCGGAGTAGTCATTCAGGCTGGCATTATTCCAGGTTGTCTCTATAATAACCACTGCAGGTTACGTTACATCCGATTATCTTACCTGGATACCGTAACTGACGGTTCTGATATCTGTACTTATGTTTTTTGGCTGAATATTCTGAACATTGTAAAACATAATTTACAAACAGGGAGTTACAACTTAAGGTCTCCCAGTCCCTGACGCACAATAAGAGGTTCATTGTCTGTGCAGTCTACAACGGTTGATGGTACATTATATCCGTAACCACCGTGAATTACCACATCTACCAGTTTCTTGAATTTATTATGTATAAGCTCGGGATCTGTAGTGTATTCCAATACTTCATCCTCATCATGAATGGAGGTTGTAAGTATAGGTTGGCCGAATTTCTTAACAATTTCAAGGATAATATTATTATCCGGGATTCTTATTCCTACAGTTTTCTTTTTGTTTTTAAAAAGTTTCGGAACCTTGTTACTGGCTGGAAGAATAAAGGTAAAAGGTCCGGGAAGGTTCTTTTTTATGAGTTTGAAGTGTGAACTTTTTATCGGTTGGGTATAGTCGGAAAGGTGTGAAAAATCATGGCATATGATAGAAAAATCAGCATTTTTCGGTTTTATTCCCTTAATTCTGGCCACCTTTTCAACCGCCTTTGCATTGAAAATATCACAACCAAGTCCGTAGACGGTATCGGTGGGATATATCACCAGCCCCCCGTTATCCAGTATATCTACAACTTTTTGTATTGACCGTTGGCTTGGGTTTGCAGGGTGTATTTTCAAAAGCATAATTCAAATATTTAACGGTTCATTCTTTGGTGATCTTCAAGGAACTTTTCAAGGCCGGTGGCGGTAAGTGGATGGTTCAAAAGACCGGTAATGGTACTCAGGGGGCATGTTGCCACATCAGCACCTGCTTCCATGCATTGCAGGATATGTGTTGTGTTTCTTATTGATGCTGCAATGATCTCAGTTTCGAACCCGTATAATTCAAATATGTGTACAAGCTGGTGAATAAGGTCCATCCCATCCTGTCCGATATCATCAAGCCGGCCGATAAAAGGAGAAACATAGCTTGCTCCTGCCTTGGCAGCCAGGAGTGCCTGTCCGGCATTGAATATCAGTGTGCAATTGGTTCTTATTCCTTCTTTATCCAGTAATTTGATAGCTTTGATTCCGTCAGCAATTACAGGTATTTTTACCACTATCTGCTGATGAAGTGCTGCAAGCTTTTCTCCTTCAGAAATCATACCTTTGAAGTCTGTCGATATTACTTCTGCACTGACATCTCCGTCTACAAGATCACATATTTGTTTATAGTGAGCAAGGATATTTTCTTCGCCGGTAATACCCTCCTTTGCCATCAATGAAGGGTTTGTGGTAACACCATCAATAATTCCCATTTCCTGAGCCGTTCTGATCTGATCAAGGTTAGCCGTATCCAAAAAGAATTTCATTCTGCTTAATGTATTAATGTTTATGATGTAAACTTACTAAGGTTTAATAATTGAGTCTAACTTAAAAAGTCGAAAATTATGATTTTTACAAAAATTCAAATATATAATAGAGGGATAAACAGCGACTTGAAAATTTGATTTTACTGGTTTCTGCCCCAAAAAATACTTTATAGCCCTCCAGTATTTGTAATCCAACCCTGAAAAGATGACAAAAGAAAAAGTTACATAAGAGAGTGGACTCATAATTATGTAAATGAGAGTTGAAAAAAGATATTTAAAAAGCAGGCTGAAATATTGTCAGTGCAATAAAAAGCGGGTAAGCTACTTATATCGCACCGCTCAACCGTCTACCCTTGCTTCCTTCCGGACCTGGGGGAGTTCGACGGGAGCTGGCCGTATAAGACTTACCCGATACAAAAATAATAAAACTATCTTTATTTTCCAATATTATAAAGGTCATTAAATAAAAAAACCAATATATTTGCTACCTATTAATTCAGTTTAAAAAGAATTGATTTACAGTATTGTTAAAATAACTGTAAATTGTAGTACACTGATTTCAACATCTTAAAAAAATGCTATTTCTGGTATTCGCAGCAAATTACTCTTTTTATAACGGCTCATCTATCTGAAATATTAAAGAAATGCAAGAAAAACATCAATCATCATTGCTGAAAAGTACCTTGAATTACGGAGCAATGCTTGGCCTGACTCTATTAATGTACAGTCTATTGCTGTGGATGCTTGATGCGACTACTCATCAGTGGCTTGGACTTATCTCCCATATTATTATGATAACCGGTATTGTTCTTGCTACCAGAACATTTCGTGACCAGGAGCAGGGTGGGTTCATCACCTATGGGCGTGCACTTGCCGTTGGCACGATGACCGCTGTTTTTGCCGGTATTATCACTGCTTTTTTCACCTATTTACTTTATACCGTTATTGATCCCGGACTGATTGATAAGCTCTATGCAACCATGGAGCAAGCTTATTATGAAGCAGGTATGAGTGAAAATCAGATAGAGATGGCTGTGAATATGGCAAAACGTTTTACCAATCCCGTGATGATATCAGTTTTTGGTTTTTTAAGCAGTGCATTTACGGGATTTATTTTTTCACTTATTACCTCCATTTTTTTAAAGAAAGAAGGTAATCCCTTTGAGTAAAAAGTTTTATTGTAAAGTTATATTATTTACCCGTTATGGATATTTCCGTTGTAATACCCCTCTATAATGAAGAAGAATCACTTGAAGAACTGGTAGAATGGATTACCGGAGTGATGAAAGAGCAATACTTTTCGTTTGAAATCATAATGATTGATGATGGTAGTAGTGATAAATCCTGGCAGGTAATTGAAAATCTTTATGAAATTAATAAATCAATAAAGGCTATTCGGTTCATTAGGAATTATGGTAAATCAGCTGCCTTATATTACGGATTCAGGGTTTCAAAAGGTAGTGTTGTGATTACTATGGATGCTGATATGCAGGATGATCCCATTGAGATTCCGGAACTGTACCGGATGATAATGGAAGAGAAATATGATTTTGTTTCAGGCTGGAAAAGGGAAAGATATGATCCGCTCAGCAAGACAATCCCCAGCCGTTTATTTAATTTTACGGCAAGGATGGTTACAGGTATCAAGCTGCATGATTTTAATTGCGGACTGAAGGCCTACCGGAATGAGGTAGT
>PXAP01000077.1 GCA_003567115.1 Bacteroidota bacterium | reverse complement strand
TGCCAGGTGGTGTTACCCCTGAACACATTTTCTTCTATCGTGAAGCATGCATTGAAACGTATGCCAAGACGTATTAGCTGGTAATGATTGGCCTGCTGGAATGCAATTGCCTGAAAAATTTGATCCTGGGCATCTTCGGAAAAAACCTCCATCTTCAGATGTTCTTTGGTGGGGCCGACCATTTTCAGTGTACCGTTGGTCACCAGGTTCTCTGCCATAAATACAGGTGATACGTTATCGGGGCCAAAAGGCTGGAATTGTTTCAGTAACCTGCAAAATTTCTGGTCAATATCCTTTATGGAGATCATTGAATCTACCATGATTTTGGGTGAAAGCTGTGCTGGTGTAATGTTTTGGCTGACCAGCTTTTCAAAACGCTGCTGGAACAGAGATACATTTTCAAGTTTCATTGTCATACCCGCAGCATACATATGTCCGCCGAAATTTTCAAGAAGATCACCACAGGCTTCTATAATCCTGTAAATATTGAACCCGGGAACCGATCTGGCCGAACCTGTGGCCAAACCGTTTGATTCGGTCAGAATAACGGTAGGCCGGAAATAGGTCTCAATCAATCTTGAGGCCACAATTCCTATTACCCCTTTGCGCCACCCGGGGTTGAATAAAACGTTAGATTTTTTGTCGGCAAAATTCTTGTCTGCAGCTATCATCTTTATTGCTTCCTGTGTGATCTGCCGGTCAAGATGTTTGCGGTCGTTGTTAAAAACATTTATAATATCTCCTATTTCCCTGGCAAGATGATCGTCATGAGCTATAAGCAGTTCAACAGCTTTGTTGCCTGATTTCATGCGACCGGCAGCATTTATTCTCGGACCAATCCTGAAGACTATATCATCTATATTTATGTCCTTATTCTCAATTCCGGCTATCTTGATAACAGACTTAAGTCCGAAACACGGATCCTCATTCAACTGTTTTAGTCCGAAATGAGCCATTACCCGGTTCTCCCCCGTCATGGGGACAATGTCAGATGATATGCTAACAACAACCAGATCCAGAAATTTCAACAGGTGCTCAATCCGGTAATCGCTTTTCACGGCCAGAGCCTGAAGCAGTTTAAAGCCTACCCCGCAACCTGAAAGTTCCTTGAAGGGATAAAGGCAGCCCGGCTGCTTGGGGTCGAGAATGGCTGTTGCTTCCGGGATTGTTTTCCCTGGCATGTGGTGATCACAGATTATAAAATCGATGCATTTACTTTTGGCATAGTTCACCATTTTATCTGCCTTTATACCGCAATCAAGAGCAATTATAAGGCTGATGTTATTGTCAGCTGCAAAGTCCACTGAATTTCTGCTTATTCCGTAGCCCTCTGTATACCGGTCGGGGATATAGAAGGCAAGATTGGAGTAGTGTTGTTTCAGGAAGGAATAAACCATTGCAACAGATGTGGTCCCGTCAACATCATAATCGCCGTAAATAAGGATGTTCTCATTTTTCCTTATGGCTGTAAGGATTCTCTCCGTGGCTATTCCCATATCTTTCATAAGGAAAGGATCATGGAGGTCAGACAGCCTGGGACGGAAAAACGTTCTAGCCTGTTCATAGGTTTTAATATTCCTCTGCACCAGAAGATTTGCAATTACAGAATCAATACCAAGAACAGAGGCCAGATTCATAACTTCTTTTCTTTCACCTGGTTCTTTTATGATCCATTGTCTCTCCATGCCGTAAAGCTTCATTTATTGGGGATAAGCTGCATCTGGAAAACAGATGAAAGATTTGATTTAAGTTTTTCCTTTACTTCACCGATAACCTGATTGCTGCCAAGCTCCTTTTTCATAGAGGTTACTCCTTTGTTTGTGTAACCGCACGGATTTATGTACCTGAAATAGTTCAGATCCGTATTCACATTGAATGCAAAACCATGCATTGTTACATAACGGCTGGCACGAACTCCGATGGCGCAGATTTTCCTTGCCTTGACCGGATCTGAAGTATCCAGCCATACACCTGATGCCGAATCGATTCTTGATGATTCGATTCCGTATTCATCAAGGGTTCGTATAATTGCTTCCTCAATATTATGAATATATTTCCTGATGCTCAGGCCAAAGCTGTCAAGGCTTAGGATGGGATAACCAACAATCTGACCGGGCCCGTGATAGGTAATATCACCACCCCGGTTTATCCTGTAGTAGGTAGCATTTATTTTTTTGAGAAAACCGGCATCTATAAGCAGGTTATTTTCAGCGCCGCTTTTCCCGATGGTATAAACATGTGGATGCTCACAAAAAAGCAAATATCCGGCTGATGCATTTATGTCAGGTGTGCCGGTTGAAAGTGCAAGTTTTTCTGCTAATATTTTATTAAATAATTTTTCCTGATACTCCCATGCTTTTTTGTAATCAACGGACCCGAGATCCTGATAATTTACTGTTTTTAACATATTTTGATTTATTCATATCCTGCATTGTTACGGCATGCTTTTCAGCATGATATGAGGAGCGGACAAGGGGACTGCTTTCAATGAACCTGAATCCCTTTTCAAGGCCTATCCTGCCATACTCCTCAAATTGTTCGGGCTTGATATAGCTTGCCACCGGCATATGATTTCTGCCGGGGGCGAGATATTGACCAATGGTCATGATCTGACAGCCGGCATTTAGCAGATCATCCATTGTTTCCAGAATTTCTTCTCTTGTTTCGCCCAGTCCCAGCATGATACCGGATTTTGACCTTACCCCTGAAGAAGATATTCTGCTGATAACCTGAAGGCTGATTTCGTATCTGGCCCCGCTTCTGATCACGGGGGTCAGACGCCTGACTGTTTCCAGGTTGTGGGAGATCACTTCGGGACGGGCATCAGTTATCTGCTGCAGCAGCTTTTCCTCTCCTTTGAAATCGGGTATAAGAACCTCCATGGTGGTGGAGGGATTTATCTTTTTAACAGTGCGTATTGTTTCTGCCCATATTCCTGCACCTCCGTCAGGCAGATCGTCCCTGTCTACTGATGTTATTACGCAATGCCTTAGTGAGAGAGTGCTTACAGATTCTGCAATTCTTCTTGGTTCTTCATGGTCGACCGGAAAGGGTTTTCCGTTTTTAACACCGCAGAATCTGCAATTCCGCGTACAAATATCTCCGAGTATCATAAAGGTAGCGGTTCCATTGCTCCAGCATTCTCCTATATTAGGGCAGTTTCCGCTGGAACATATAGTGTGAAGATTATGTTCCCGGCTCAGATTTTTAACCCTTGAATAATTATATCCCCGGGGCAGTTTCATCTTCAGCCATTCCGGCAGTTGTCTTGTTTTTTCTCTGCTGTTCATTTTTAACTGTCATGTAACGGTACCTTTTTGCAGATTATAAAAGTATATCAAATTATTCTAAAAGTTAAGTTAAATAATTGAAATTATTGTATATGTTATTCAAGCCTCCTTTGGTCAGGTATTTGCAAGTACGGGCATTTTCCCGGCATAATTCGGTCTTTTAAAAACTTAATGGCAAAGATATTCTTCTATCTTTGCAAAAAATTTCACATATGGATCAATTGCATTTAAGTGAGCAGGAGCTTATCAGGAGACAGGCCCTTGATGAGTTGATTAAACTTGGTATTGACCCTTACCCTGCAGAAACATTTAATGTCAACGTGAGTTCTAAAGAGATACTTGAAAATTATCAGCCGGATGCCGTCCGTTTTCAGGATGTACAAATAGCCGGTCGTATTATGAGCCGGCGTATAATGGGTAATGCATCCTTTGCCGAAATACAGGATCAGGAAGGGAGAATACAGATTTATGTCCGGCGGGATGATCTTTGTCCCCCTGAGGATAAAACCATGTATAATACAGTATTTAAGAAACTGCTCGATATTGGAGATATTATTGGTATAAGGGGGTTTGTTTTTGTTACGCGCGTTGGCGAGATATCAATTCATGTCAGAGAACTCAGACTTCTTGCCAAATCGTTGCATCCCCTTCCTGTTGTAAAGGAAAAAGATGGCAAAACATATGATGCTTTTGCTGACCCTGATCAGCGTTACCGGCAAAGGTACCTTGATCTTATAGTTAATCCCCATTTCAGGGATGTGTTCATAAAACGTACGCGTATGGTTGATTCAATACGCAGCTTTTTAAATGCCAGGGGCTATCTTGAGGTGGAGACACCGGTGCTTCAGCCGTTGTATGGCGGGGCCACAGCAAGACCTTTTACCACATATCACAACACCCTCGATATGACACTCTATCTGCGAATTGCTAATGAGTTGTACCTGAAGAGATTGATTGTAGGGGGGTTCGAAGGGGTTTATGAATTTTCAAAGGATTTCAGGAATGAGGGAATGAGCCGTTTCCACAATCCTGAGTTTACTCAACTGGAATTGTATGTAGCCTACAAGGATTATCTGTGGATGATGGATCTTTTTGAGGAGATGATTGAAAAGACAGCCATTGATCTGACCGGGTCAACGGTCCTTGAGGTTGGAGAAAAGCAGATAGATTTCAAAAGGCCGTGGAAACGTTATACCATGTACGAAATAATTGAGGTTTTTACCGGTATGGATATTTCTTCAATGGACGAGGGCCAACTTGCAGAGACTGCCGGCAAACTTGGAGTTGCGGTTGACAAAACCATGGCAAAGGGTAAGATTATTGATGAGATTTTCGGAGAATTATGTGAGCCTAATCTTATCCAGCCTACCTTTATTACTGATTATCCGGTTGAAATGTCGCCACTGGCAAAAAAGCACAGGTCTAAACAGGGACTGGTGGAGAGGTTTGAGGCAATAGTAAACGGGAAAGAACTTTGCAATGCTTTTTCTGAACTTAATGATCCTGTTGATCAGCGTGAGCGCTTCAGGTTGCAGTTAATGCTTGCTGAAAGAGGTGATCAGGAAGCTATGGTGATGGATGAGGATTTTTTACACTCGCTGGAATATGGTATGCCTCCTACTGCCGGCCTTGGTGTAGGTATCGACAGACTGGCAATGATAATGACCAATTCAAATTCCATACAGGATGTTATATTTTTCCCGCAGATGAGACCGGTTAAAAAGAGTTATAAGGATGATCCATCTGCTTTTACCGGTATTGGTGTACCTGTTGAATGGGTAGCGGTTCTGCAGAATCTGGGATATGTCACTGTTGAAAAACTGAAGTCAGTCTCTGCCGGTAAACTTCACAATGAGATTTGCGGATATAATAAAAAGAATAAGCTGGGATTAAAAAATCCAACCTTTGCCGATGTTGAAAAATGGACATCATAAGTAAGCGGGATGATTAACGGTAAGAAAATTGCAATAGTGGGAAGCGGGAGCTGGGCAACTGCCATTGCCAAAATGCTCCTGTTTAATGCAAGTCATATTAGCTGGTATATCCGGAATCCCGAAACAATTGATTATTTGAGGAAATTTCATCATAATCCAAAATATATCAGCTCTGTATATTTTGACATCAGCCGTATAAGCTTCTGTAATGATCTTGAAAAAGTAATTTCGGAATCTGAGATACTTATATTTGCAATACCTTCGGCCTTTTTGAAAGAGTTGCTTTCAGGATATGAGTTTGATCTGAATAACAAATTAGTGGTATCGGCAATAAAGGGGATCATACCTGAATATAATCAGACGGTAGCTGAGTTTTTTAACCGGCATTACGCTGTGCCTTTTAATCATATCGGAGTAATTACAGGACCATGTCATGCTGAAGAGGTGGCCCAGGAAAGGCTTTCCTATCTTACCATCGCCTCCAGAGACAAAAAGCAGGCCAGATATCTGGCTTCATGCCTGGAGAGTCGTTTTATAAAAACTGTCATATCTGACGATATTTACGGTATAGAATATGCTGCTGTGCTAAAGAATATAATTTCAATCGCAGCCGGCATATGTCACGGACTGGGTTACGGGGATAATTTCCAGGCTGTGCTGATATCAAATGCAATGAGAGAAATAAAAAGATTTCTTGATTATACTTATCCCCGTGGACGGGCCATTAACAGTTCCGCATACCTTGGCGACCTGCTTGTTACAGCTTATTCACAGTTCAGTCGTAACCGTGCCTTCGGAGTTATGATAGGCAAAGGTTATTCCGTAAGGTCAGTTACACTGGAGATGAATATGATTGCAGAAGGGTATTACGGAACCCGCTGCATTAAAGAAATTAATAAAGGGCATAATATTGATTTGCCTATTACAGATACTGTATACCGGATTTTATATGAAGGATTGTCACCGGTAATTGAAATTAAACTTCTTATTGAACGACTTGCATGATAATATGCAGAACATAATTACCATTGCTGATTTAATTAATAAAATATTAATCTTCTAATTTTATAGAAATGGACCTTGAACTTAATATTGATAATGTAATGCCCGTTGTTCCAAAGGAAACACTTGACGATTATGATGAACTTACTCATTACCATATCCGTCGTCTGCATCAGCGCACCGGCCAGGGGGCCAACTTCCTGGGATGGCTTGATTTGCCTTCAGGTATAACCGAAGAATCTCTCAGGGAGATTGAAGATGTGGCCACTGAGCTTAATAAAAAGATTGAAGTGATGGTAGTGGTTGGGATAGGAGGTTCTTATCTGGGGGCAAAAGCTGTTATTGATGCTCTTTCCCACTCGTTTGGCCTGGTCATTAATGGCAAAAGGTTTCCTATGATGGTGTTTGCGGGTCAGAACATAAGTGAGGATTATACCGGCGAGCTGCTTGACTTCCTGGAAACCAAATCCTATGCAATCACGGTAATTTCCAAATCAGGAACAACAACTGAGCCTGCCATAGCTTTTCGTATTTTACGTAATCATCTTGAAAATAAGTATGGAAGGGAAGAAGCAGGAAAAAGAATTATTGCCATAACAAGTGCCAACAGGGGAGCATTACGAAAGCTAACCGATGAAAGGGGATACCGGTCTTTTATTATACCCGATGATGTGGGCGGGCGCTATTCGCTACTGACACCGGTCGGGTTGCTTCCCATTGTGCAGGCGGGTTTTGATATACGGAAGCTTGTTGCCGGAGCAAAAAGAATGGAGGAGCTGACCCGGCCGGGAACTCCTTTTTGGGAAAATCCTTCGGCTGTTTATGCTTCTGCACGCAATGCACTTTACAGGCAGAGCCCGAAAACGGAGATACTTGCAAGTTACCACCCAAAGCTGGTTTACCTTGCAGAATGGTGGAAGCAGCTTTATGGGGAAAGTGAGGGGAAAGAAAAGAAAGGAATTTTCCCTGCCAGCGTTAATTTTACTGCCGATCTGCACTCAATGGGTCAGTATATTCAGGAGGGTCAGAGAAATCTTTTTGAAACT
>PXAP01000246.1 GCA_003567115.1 Bacteroidota bacterium | reverse complement strand
GTGCCTGCACGATGGGCCATATCTGCGGTTTTCCTTCAGTACCGGCTCCGGTTGTGCTGCCGAGCCATCCGACATATTCGCCTACCCATTCAGGAGACCTTGCCTTCATCCTGTGGAAGAGCATGGGCGAGAGGACATCAACTCTTTCTGCCAGAGTCCGCACATCGATGCCCAGTATGCGGTAGAGCGCCGAATTGTAGTCTTCCGGATACCAGGAACAGTAATAAACACCAAGCAGTGCCTCAGGGCTGAGCTCCCTTACTATATCGCCCATATCATCAACCCACATGTTTATGATGCTGTTTCTCCATTTTCTCCATTCGTTTTCGGCATTGGTAAGTATCCATCCGGCCTTTCCGGGAATGTCGTCGTGCGTGAGCTTAATTCCCGAACTTTCCTGGAACAGCTCGGTACAGTTATCGCAAAAGCATGTTTCAGGAAGAATCGGGTCGGGGGTCTCGAACTGCGCGTGCCAGTGGAGGTAATCGAGGAAGATGCCGTCAACATCAAATTCAGTCAGTATATCCCTGAGCTGTGCCGCGCGGTGCTCCCTGAACCCTGGGTTGGTGGGGCAGACCCCCATGAACCAGTCCGCCGGAGGCGACCGCTCCCCCTTTTCATCTATTGGCCATGCATCAGGATGGTTGTCAACATAGTTTCTTCCAAGAAGGGTAGGAAACTCAACAAAGACCTTGCACCCCTGGTCCCTGGCCGCTTCATAAAACTCCCTGTTGAGAGATATGCTTCTTACAAAGACCGCGTTCATACCCAGTGAGTCGAATGAATAGCCGGCATCGAGCAATGATCCCGGGTTGCCGTATACTCCTTTTATGAAGGGTGCGGCTTCTTTTTCTTCCCCGGAAGGGGTACAGGAAATAAATGCAAGCAGGGCAGCGGCTGCAATAAACCCGGTGATTGTTTGTTTGTTCATGAGCATGATATTTTAAGTGAGAACTGCAATATAAGAATTACGCAGGGGTAAAACAAAAAACCTATGCAGCATCGGTTCTGAAAGCGATGCGGACTAACTCTTTTTTGGTTTGTTTGCCGGGGTTAAATGTGTTGTAATAGCCGCGATTTCTGTATGCTTCAATTGACAGGATTAGGTGTATTGAAATTACCGGGATCAGGTGTGCGGCAGCGGACAAAATAAAGCCTGCAGAGTCCGTTTTCGCACATTTTTCAATTAATCAAAGGATAAAGGCAATATGCAATGAAATTGTAATATTTTTGTTCTCAGTAATATGTGAGGCATGGCACACATTATGCACGAAAAAGACTGTAAAAAACAGTTAAGATGGTCCTGAATTATATTGTTATTGCCTGGAGAAACCTTTTAAAGAACCGGGTAGTTTCGGTTATTAATATTTTAGGTCTGACACTGGGACTGGCATCGGCGGTACTTGCCATACTTTTTGCAAGGCATGAACTCACCTATGAGAGCAGTCACGCGAACGGCGACCGTATAGCAAAGATCTACCTGGGCGGTTCGTTCGGGGTTGTTGAGTGGGCACCCAACTCATTTGGTCCGGAGGGCCCGGTCCTGGCCGGGATGCTGCCCGAGGTTGAAAACTTTAGCCTGTCGCGCAACACAACCGGGATTGTAAGGGTGGGCGACAACCTGTTTTCTGAGGATAACATAAAGGTGGCTGATTCGGCGCTGTTCTCAATTTTTACAATTCCTTTCAGGGCGGGAATTCCTTCAACCGATCCGAATACTGTTGTATTGTCAGTATCGACAGCCCGGAGGTACTTTGGTAATGACAACCCTGTCGGGAAGGTCATCAGAATAGAGTTTTATGGTGAAAGAAGCGAGTTTACCGTTACCGGTGTATTTGAGGATCTCCCCTCCAACACCCATCTTGGGGCAGATATCATTGCACCCATAAGCCTGGCGGGAAGTTTTCCGCATTGGGACTACGACGAATACAACTCCACCATATACAAAACTTATCTTTTGCTTGCGCCCGGTACAGATATCACGGCCCTGAACCATACAATAAAAGAGAATTATGAGATACCCGTTCCTATAGATGACATTCACGCCTTCCTTATGCCTATAAGGGATATTCATTTCAGGGGAACCTTTGCAAATAACAGGGGCAAGTTCCTTGCTCTTTTGCTCGGTGGGGTGTTCGTTCTGATAACTTCATGTTTCAACTATATAAACCTTACAAATATCCTGTTTGCGGCCAGGAAAAAGGAGACAGGCATCAGGAAGGTAAACGGCGCATTGAGGAGGGATGTTTTCAGTCAGTTTATGGTCGACACCATGCTGTCAACCCTTGCAGCATTCGGCCTTGCCGTCATTCTGCTTGAACTGTTGCTGCCATGGTTCAATTCACTTATGGATACCCATATAAAGCTTGCAGCCGAACCCGGAGTGCTGCTTCTCGGGTTCCTGCTGTTCGTGATAACGGTACTGCTTGCCGGCCTCTATCCTGCCATAAGGTATTCAGCGGCGAAGACTTCTAACCTGCTCAAGGATATGGAGAATACCGTTTCGGGCCGGAGCATGTCAAGGAAGATACTTACCACTTTCCAGTTCATTCTTGCCATAGTATTCATCCAGATGATTATGGTGATAGAGAGGCAGGGTGACCACCTCGACAACCAGGATGTAACAGGTTATGATTCCGAAAATGTAATAGTGCTGCCCGGCAATAAGTGGGGTGACCTGAATGTTGTAAAAACTGAACTTCTTTCCAGCCCGATGATCGAGGTTGTATCATGGGGTTCGGCCGTTCCCAGTCACGGGGTTGCCCAGACCACTAACTGGAAGGACGAGCATAACAGGGCGCTTGCCGGCGCCTACAGCTATGAAAAGGATTTTCCCGGGTTATATGGCATCGGTATGAAGCAGGGAAGGTTCTTTTCCGATGAGTTTGCAGGCGACAGGGAGAACTCGATGGTTATAAACAGGCAGACTGCTGAAATACTCGGATATGATGATCCGGTAGGCGAAACGGTCATGCTCTGGGGAGAGCAGTATGTAATTATCGGGATGATTGACGAGTATATGGCCCTTCCGCCCATTTTCCCGGTAAATGCATCCCTGATCCGGCAAAGCGACAACCAGGATGAACACCTGTTTATCAGGATAAGGCCTGAGAACCGTGCAGAGACACATGCTTTCATTGCCGGCCTGCTAAGCGACATCAATCCTGATTACCCGGTTGAGATCAAGTATCACGATGAGATTATCTGGGAAGGGGAGGAGGCAAGGTCCTTTATTTCGGCAATGCTGCTTATGCAGGTGTTTTTCCTTTTAACAATAATAGCCTCGCTTATCGGACTGTTTGGCCTGTCGATGTTCATTGCACAAAGGAACAGGAAAGAGATCGGCATCAGAAAGGTGTTTGGTGCAACTGTCGGGTCGGTAATGGTAAAAATATCAAGAGAACTTATAGTACAGGTGCTTATCGCGATATTTCTCGCCACGCCACTGGCAATGATGATATCGCAGGGCTATCTGTCAGTATTCCAATACCGTATCGAGCCCGGTATTTTGTTTTACCTTGCCGGTGGGGCCATAGCATTTGTACTTGTCCTTCTTACCGTTAGCTGGCAGACCTGGCTGGCGGCAAACCGTAACCCGGTTGATGTGCTCCGTTATGAATAATGCCGGTTGATGAGGTGGTGGATTTGTTTTTTATACTTTTTCAATGCAGTTTGGTTACAGATTCCGGATGTTCATTTGCATTTCTATGAACTGGCAAACATCTTTTCATAGCGGGGCATTGGATCGAAAATTCCTCCTCCGGTACGGTAAAACTCATCTCCCGTTTCATAAACACCTTCCTTTACTTTAACCCAGGGGGCATTACTGCGCGGGTGATAGCCCAGCATGGTATTCCAGTTTTTGTAATTCTGATGGCCATTACTTTCCAAAAGGCCAAGTTCACCTATACCTGGAAACGGAGCCAGTCTTGCAGCAAAATTCTTATTCCATTCTACTAAAACAGGATTCACCGTAAGATCGGCGCAGAAGCATGGAATGTTATGCTGGTGGGCTATATTGGCAATTTTAAGGGTCATGCTCAATGTTTTGGCTATGGGTTTCACGGCAATGGATTTGTATCCCATCTGAATCCGCTCCAGGGCTTCTTTATCTGTATGTGCACTTTCATCTGCAGCAAGGTTAAGAGGAATGTCAGAAACATCTGTTTTCAGTTTTTCGGGAAATGGTTCTTCAATTACGGCTATCTGGTCCACAGCACCTATCTTTTCAGCATGGTCCAGTAATCTGAGAAGGGTTTCTTTTTTCTGGTATCTTCCGTTTGCATCGAAGTAGTAAGGTAATTTTTTGTCTTTTGTATATTGAGTTTTTACATGACCTATTGCATTATGAATAGATGTCAGGCGTTCCTTATCCTTTTGCAGCATTTCATCCTGGGTTCCGGGCTGACCAATTTTGATCTTCATAAAGAAATATCCTTCTTCTGCTGCAGCAGTAATTTCACTTATGGGAATGCTATATGCCATAAGAGGAATGCCTGCCACCTTATCATGCCTGTATGAAAGAGCAGGCCTGTACTCATGAGGGATCATTTCATCAAAAGTGGTAAAACCATTTTCTTCGGCATAAAGCAGCCATGCAGCATTATCCAATCCAACCAGTGCATTAAGGATAAATGTTTTCCGTAACGCGGGATTAGAGGTAATTTTCCTGCCATATTCCTCCAGTCCGGGCAATATCCTTTCCTGAAGCTCAACGGGGGTTTTAAAACTTTGTCCCCTGACCATCTGCATTGCTCTTTCTGTGAGTGCAAACATCAAAGCATTGCCACCACTTTCTGAGTGACCGGCAAAGACCTTTCCATCTGACCACAATACACTCTGGGTACATAAACCAATTTTGTGCATTCCTGAGCTGCTTCTGAGAAGGGAGACCGTCTGCCAGATATTAGTCATAAAACCGCCCGCAAAACCAAATGGCCGGATAAGTGGCTCACTTTCAAAATCGGAATCAACCCTGTCAATGGTTATTTTTTTTAATTCCCTCTTTTCTAACTCAGGTCCGTTGATGCCAGACTGATTTTCAATGTTGATACCGGCCTTGTCCATTCCTTTTTTTATGAATTCCCGTCTTGATAAGTTCTCCATGTGGATCGATTTTATTGTTTTATAACTGTCTTAAATATAGCCTAACAAATTTATATATCCAACATGTAGGTATTAATCTTTTGTCTTATACGGTCTTTTCAAATTAAAATGGGTACCAGAGTTATCATAAATCGTATGTTTTTAAAAGTAATCTGATTATATTTATCCGCATTAACCGGAAAATGATAAATTGTCCATGATCAACAAGGTAAAGGAATTCATAAAATCCCTGGGGCCCGGCTTTATAATAGCCTCAGTGGTTCTTGGCCCCGGTAGTATAACAGTATCGTCGCGAATCGGTTCACAATACGGGTACAGCTTTCTATGGGTTATTGCCATAGCTGCTATATTCATGGGGATGTACGTCACTATGAGCGCCAGGTTCGGTGTGCTTAACAAGGAGACGATCCTGCAAGCCATTGCCGAAAAATACGGGCGCTGGTTTGCCATCCTTATTGGTATATCTGCTTTTCTGACAAGCCTTAGCTTTCAGTTCGGCAACAACCTGGGGGTGGGAATAGGTATGGAGGGTATAACGGGTATCAATGAAAGGGCCTGGCCGCTCATATTCACCCCATTTGGCATACTGCTGCTGTTCCGGGCGAGGAACCTTTACAGGATACTGGAAAAGATGATGATGGTTCTTGTGATGATCATGATCGTCTCATTCTTTATTAATCTTACACTTACAAAACCTGACAGTGCGGAGCTGATGAAGGGTTTTGTCCCGCATTCGGTCGAAAGCGAACAGTACAGTATTGTGGCTGCGCTTATGGCTACCACCTTCTGCCTTGCAATTGCGTTCTACAAAGCCTACCTGGCGCAGGATAAGGGGTGGGACAGGAAGGATATGAGGATCAGCATGAGGGACACCTACGGAGGTATCTTCATGCTTGCCATAGTGTCGAGCATTATAATCATCACCTCTGCGGCATCTCTTCAACCCTTTGGCATAGAGGTCAATTCGGCCGCAGATATGGCACGGCAGCTCGAAAACCTGTTCGGAACATATGCAAAGGTGATCTTCAGTATGGGACTGGCGGCTGCGGCGTTCTCGTCATTAATGGTGAATTCGGTGATTGGTGGGGGACTGATGGCTGACAGTCTGGGGCTTGGCCGGTCAATGAATGAAAAGATTCCCCGTTTTTTTATTCTTGCTATATTGCTTGCGGGGATGTTTATTGCGGTTTTCTTCAGGGGTAATGTGATATATGCGCTTATCATGGCCCAGGCTGCATCTATCCTTTCGGTTCCGCTGATTGCTATCGGACTGGTACTGGTACTGAACAACAAGGAGATAATGGGAGCCGATACAAATAAGTGGTGGCAGAATGTCATTGCTATTGCGGGACTGCTGAGTATCAGTCTGATGGTATACTATATGTATTATACGCTTATCGGATACCTGGGTGCGGTTTAAAAAAATTAGGGACTTTGGCAGCCGGAATGAGATCAGATATGAAGGGTAGCGCCGTTGTGCGGACAATGGTTCAGGATGATATAAGGCGGTGTATGATGCTCTCGGCTGATGAGGGCTGGAATCAGACCGAAACGGACTGGAAAATGCTGGTTGACCACCCCGGCAATATCTGCCTGGTTGCCGAATCGGGCAACAGGATCGCCGGGTCGGCTACTGCAATGAATTATGGCAACAGGGTGGTATGGATAGGGATGGTGCTGGTGGACAAGGATTTCAGGGGAAGGGGGATTGCAGGGCAAATGCTTGACATTCTGCTTGGCCGTCTGGATTCATGCGGTTCGGTCAAGCTTGATGCGACGCCTGCCGGACAACCTGTTTATGAGAAATTAGGGTTTAAAAGCGAATATAAGGTTTACAGGATGACTGCACCGGCGGGGGGAGGTTTTCAAGACGGAAAGCCGGAAGCGTTGACTATGTATGAAATACAGGCTGTGCCTGCCACCGGCAGGGAGCTGGAGGCCATTGCCGGTTTTGATGCGGAGATTTTTGGAGCAGCCAGGCCAAAACTGGTCGGATCGCTTTTTGCAAATGACCGGGCAAAGGCATTTGTAACGTGCGATAAACAAAAGGTCACTGCCTTCTCGCTTGGCCGGCAGGGAAGAAGATACCACCAGGTGGGCCCGGTAGGCGCTTTATCTGATAATGGAGCAATGGCGGTAATTGGGAAGGCCCTGAGGGGTCTTCAGGGGAGGGCTGTTCTG
>PXAP01000063.1 GCA_003567115.1 Bacteroidota bacterium | reverse complement strand
TTTACCAGTATTTATAAAAGTGATGTACAGGGCCCTGCCCTTTGCCCGTTTTATATCCTGCCCCGCTGACAATGGCATTGTTAATGTAATCCTTGGCTTGCCTGACAGAATCATTCAGAGAAAACCCGCGGGCTAAAAATGATGCAACAGCCGATGCCATTGTACAACCTGTTCCATGTGTGTTTCTGGTCGACACCCTTTTTGAATTCAGCTCAAGAACAGAACCCTCCTCCGCATTATAAAATATGTCGGTCAGTTCATTGCCGGTTAAATGACCGGCCTTCAGCAATACCGAAACCCCGTGGTTCCCGGACAGCTTCTCAGCCAAACCAGAAAACGTTTCCCGGGAGCTTACTCTTTCTCCCAGCAGCATCTCTGCTTCGGGAATATTGGGTGTAATAACCCGGGTAACAGGAATCAGTTCTTCTTTCAGGGTTTCAACAGCTTCATCCTGTAAAAGCTTATCGCCTGATGCGGCTATCATTACCGGATCAAGCACAATATTACTGATACGATAACGGCCAAGTGTTTTTTTTACCGTCTCAATGACTCCGGATGAATGCAACATCCCGATCTTTACCGCATCTGCCCCTATATCATCCAGTACTGCAGAAATCTGGCCACTCACTGTTTCCAGTGGCACCGGATGCACACCACTGACACCGGTTGTGTTTTGAACGGTTATGGCAGTTATGGCCGACATGGCATAGCAGCCGCATGCCGATATGGTTTTTATATCAGCCTGTATTCCTGCCCCGCCGCCCGAATCGCTTCCGGCAATTGTCAATACCCTTTTATATTGCTTATCCATATTTTTGATCTTTACCTCATGAGTACACTCCAAAAAGTCAAAAAATGATGAATTTTACCAAAATTACAATTTCTGATATAAAGAAGTTACATAAGAGTCCCCCAAATATGTACTTACACCGGTTGAGTGGCATGGTGGCCAAGAGGTTCTGTATCTCAGCTATACTGTCATCACAGGATTAGTTAAATTGCACAATCGAACTGCAACTGTAAGGGTTTTCCCGCAGAATACAAAGCAGTTATTGGGTTTTGACAACCAGACAGATATTGAAAAAAGAGAAATAATGAACGCCTTTAGCCTGTAACCTCTTCGGGGAGCCCCATAAAACTGACCTTTTTCTCACCGTCAGGCCTGGGAATGAACATATCTTCAGGAGTAATACCGGCTTCACGGATAGCCTCTATGCAATATTCAAGGCGCCCCAGGTCATGCTCCCCGGCATTATTGGTTCCAAGCGCAAACTTAACACCGGCCTCTCTGGCCCTTTTAATAAACTCTATGCTTGGTATCCGGTACCTTGCATTGATTTCAAGGGCAACATCGTTTTTAATCAGTGCCTCTATAACAGTATCCATGCGCTGGTCAGTCCATAAATTGTCATAATTGTGATTTATTTCCTCCGGAAGGAAAGTGGGATTGACGAAGATATCAACAGGCTCCTGCGAAAGTATAGCCAGGGTCCTCTCTACCAGCATATCCATAAACTGCTCTTCATCTTCCACAACCACTTCATCCTGCACCCAGAGACGCATTCTCCTCCCCCTGTGATCGGTAAATGTCAGTGCATCGGTAAAAATATAGTCGTACAATGCTATGTATTCGGGTGAAAAAAGGGTTACCCATTCCCGGCCCTCACACTGCATGGCCTTGAAAACAGGTTCATCCTTGATCTTTTCATAGTAGGCAACCAAAGCGGCATCATCGGTAACCGGGAAGTTCAGGCCGCAATTCTCTGAAATCCCATAATTGAACCCGTGATCCCGCCCGTATTTGGTTATTTCATCCACAGTCAAAACATCTTTCAGATGTCCGTGATAATCTATTACGGGAAAACCTTCCTGATTTAATAAAGTGAGCTGTTCGGCCACCTCGCCGGTAGTTTCAAAGTCAACTGCTACCCGTGGAATATCTTCGGGCATGGCTTCAATACTGATATCACTAACCAGGATGCTGCCATTATCATCTGATTTACCGAGAGCAATCCTTCCTTCTGAAAGCACCATGCCTTCGAATCCTTCCAGACGGACCGGATTTTCAGGTTCATAATACTCACTGACGATCTTCCCATCCACCGTTACGGTAATGTGGTTGCCCCTGACACTGAGTCCCAGTTCAAACCATTCATCATCTTCGGCCATCCTGATATGAAAGTTCCTGATCAGCGAAAGGCTGCCTGTTTTTTCGGTACTGCCCGAACGGTAATCGCTGTTGTTGATAAATACACTATACCCTTCCGGAGAAGAACCGGTCGCTGAAGCGGTATGAAAAGCAAGCGAACCTTCGGCACGCGGGGTTGTCTTAAGTCTCATTTTCAGGTCAAAATTACGGGCGGTAAATTTTGAAATAACTTCAGCATCACTTCTTTCAAGAATTACAAGGTCATCGCTTTCCGATGTATTTTTCAAGGTCCAGTTTTCACTTATCTGGCCATGCCCGGATGAAGTGATAGTTTCATCCTTTAATGCCGTGGTGCAGGCAACAACTCCTGTTAATAAAAAAAACAAAGTTAACCCTTTAAAGTACTTTTTATAGTGCATGATTTTATCAATTATTTGATTAGTATGATAAAGCCAAAGATAATAAATCATATTACTTAAAATGTTATTTTTGCAATTTCTGTATAATTTCCGTTTAACCGGAAATGCTTGAATTTTTTGACTTCTTCTTTTACAGTAGAAATCCTCATCAACTAAAGTTCACAAAAGGTTATGTACAGACCATGAGGATTCCATACGATCAAAAAATATTGACATAAAAAGAATGATGAAGTACCTGAAGGTTTATTATTTTGCAGTTTTCTTGTTTTTCATATCATGCAATTACATTCAACCCGGGCGTTAAACCGTTCTTGACGAAGTTGTCACCATTTATGATGAAATCATATATGAAGTTCCGGATGTGCCCCGCTGGTGCGACCGCCTTGGTTTTGAGGGCAGGAAAATCAATATCGGTGATGCCCGCCTCTATGTCGAAACTGAGGGTGAAGGTATCCCGCTTGTACTGCTGCATGGGGGACCGGGCGGAACCCACCATTATTTTCACCCCTGGTTTTCCAGGGCTGCCGGGTTTTCCCGGGTAATCTATTACGATCAGCGCGGTTGCGGACTTTCTGATTACCGCCAGGGTGAAGGATATACTATCCGGCAGGCAGCCAGTGATCTGGAAAACCTGCGAAAGGCTTTGGATGTGGAAAAATGGGTGGTACTGGGGTATTCTTACGGCGGACTGCTGGCACAGCTTTATGCAACGAAATATCCCGAAAATCTTGCCGGAATGGTTCTGGTGAGTTCCGCAATCAGTGTTAATATCGAGCTGGAGCCTACCCGCCAGGGTAATTTTATCAGCGACGAGGAAAAGACCCGTATGCAGGAGATAAACGAAATGTCCGGTCTTTCAAAAGAGCAGATTTTATACAACCGCTACCTCAATGGTGATTGGAAAAGGCAGTTTTATTACCGGCCTTCCAAAGAACGGCTCGCTGAATTTGCAAGGTACGAATGGGATCAACACCGGAATTTCAGACCCCAACTCATACAGAGCGTGATTGAATTAGACCTTAAAGATGCTTTTCTGGATTTTCACATTCCCACCCTTATCTTTGAAAGTAAATGGGATCTTACCTGGAATACCGATAAGCCCGGAATTATTCAAGATCAACATCCGGAGGCTGAAATGATTATACTTGAAAATTCAGGTCACAGTCCCTTCGAAGATCAACCGGATGTCTTTTTTGAAGAGTTAAAGCGTTTCATCAGTAGCTGCGAACCGGCAATGAGCCCGGATCAAAAATAAAACCACATCCGCTGAGGTAAAACAGGCCCGGAACTGAAATTCAATGAAAGTATTTCATTTCCGGCAACCTCCGGTTCTTCTTATGATCCTGACTATCCGCAGGATATCCCGGACTGTTTCAGGTCTTGAGAAATGGAATAAATTATAGTTTCTGAGCTAAACCGGATTATTATGGCAATATTGCTGCCGGAATTTCCCTGATTTGCCTTATGTCGATACTTTTAACAAAAAGTTCCGCTCCTTCGGACTGTACCTGGATTTTACCCGATGATAAGGGGTGTATCATTCCATCTTCATAAACCCCGGTATTGTTGTTTTCCATCACAGTAACACCATTTACCACGTGAACGGCGGTTCGTCCGATACAATAAAGGTCCAGCGTATTCCAATCGCCCAGAGGATTTTCATTGTCAAGGCTTTTTCTGATCAGTCTTCCGTTTGCATGTTCCCCGAAAGTGAGAGCTTCCGCACCGGGTGTATAAATAAACTCGTTTTTCTCTGCATCTATTTCCACTTCGGTTTCAACAGTGGTATTTGCCATAAGGTAGGTGTCCCCCAGGTTTTGATGCAACATTTGAAACTCGATATTGGGCATCCAGGTATCAAAGGCTACACCAAAGTCTCCGAAACTGTGATACAACAGTCCGCTGTTCCGCCGGGAATAAACCTCATCACCCCATCTGAAAACCAGGCGAAGATGATAGTTCTCAAAAGATTCCTGTGTAGCAAGCGACCCGTTTATCTCTCCTGAAATCCGGATAACGTTGATGCCGTTATCTTCTACCACGGAAAAAACTTCTTCAACAGTGGCAGCCTCTGCCAGATGGTCGAACTCCGGACCAAGAGAAGATCCAAGATATTTATCCCAGTTATCCAGATTCTCTCTGTTAAAGAGTTGTTCCCATGCCGGTTCTCTTTGACAGGCACTGTTTATCAGTGTAATGCTGATTATTAAAGAAGCCAGAAATAATAGGTTTTTCATGATAAGTTGATTTTTCTGCGTGCACAATCCCCGCCTCCTGCAGCGTGGTTAGCAGGCAAATTAATAATAAAGGTTAAGACTCGAAAGACCCCTCGAAGCCAGCTCCGGGGAGGTTCAGTTTTGCATACAAAAATATAATAATCTCCAGATTAGAAAAATAAAAAACAGTCCGGTTACTTCATAAAATATTTATGAGAACATGTCATTTTGAGTAAAACCATATAATCTGTTTTGAAAATACTAAAACATATACTTATATTTCGTAATAAAAAGAAAGAGACCATATAATTATAAATTTCGGGACAATAAACAAAAAATAACCCGATAAAAGGCAACCGATGAAAAAAAATGCACATATAAATCTAACTACAGCATAGATGATCTATGAGAGTGAAATACTGAACATGAATAACAGGTTATTGTAAGTATTATATAATAAACTTTATAACTATAATTTATTCTCATGAAAATTGCAATAATAGGAACGGGAGGAGTAGGAGGTTACTTCGGAGGAAAACTTGCCAGGGCCGGACTGGATGTATCATTTTTGGCAAGAGGAGAACATTTGACGGCAATAAGAAAAAACGGATTGTCTGTCAAAAGCATAGACGGAGATTTTCATGTTGATCATGTTCATTCGACCGATAAGATACAGGAAATCGGACCGGCTGATCTGATTATACCTTGCGTGAAGGCCTGGCAGATTAAGGAATTAGCGGGTGATTTAAGGCCGATAATACATAGTGACACCGTAGTGCTTCCTTTGCAGAATGGGATAATGGCAGTTGATGAATTGAGTGCAGAGATTGACAGATCACGTATACTTGGCGGATTATGCAGGATAATAAGCAAAATTGAATCACCCGGGGTTATAAACCATTTTGCAATCACCCCGACAATTATTTTTGGAGAGACGGATAAAACAAAAACAAAGCGAACCCGGAAATTGTTGAATATCTTCGAAAAGTCAGATATCAAGGCACATATTTCAGACGATATAGATTCTGATTTATGGAAAAAATTCATAGGCATTTGTGTGAGCGGATTGCTTGCCGTAACAAGAACCACTTATGGAGAACTCAGGGAAATAAAAGAGACCAGGCAATTGATGGTCGAACTATTGACCGAAGTTTACCGGTTGTCGCAAAAGATAGGGATAAATATTGAATCTGACTTTATAGAAAATACAATATCATTTATCGATACATTCCGGTATGATTCAACAGCGTCACTTACAAGAGATGTATGGGAAGGCAAACCATCTGAAATTGAATATCAGAACGGAACAGTAGTCAGGCTTGGAAAAAGATACGGAGTTGAAACACCGGTTAACAGATTTGTTTATAACTGCATTTTGCCAACAGAAATTAAAGCACGAAAAGCAGTTAAGTAAAGAACATCTGATTACCTGTCACAAAAATATTGATATTCAACAATTACCGGAGTCCGGATGCAATTTGAAAATCATAAAGTACTAAGGGTAACCAGGAGCAGGGACCAGACAAAGGCCGTTTACGACAAGATGAGCCGTTTCTATGATTATGTAGCCGGAGCCTTTGAAAAGAAATACAGAAATGCTGCACTGAAGGCTTTTCAGGTTAAAGAGGGTGAAAATGTTCTGGAGATTGGTTTCGGAACGGGAAAATGTATAGAACAAATTGCCCGGATGGTTGGAGACTCGGGAAAGGTATATGGAATTGATATATCTGCCGGTATGTTAAAAGTAACCAGTAAAAGAGTTAAAAAAGCCGGCCTGGAAAGCAGGGTTGATCTTTACCGGGGAGATGCAACCAGGATGCCGTACGGGGACAGTAAATTTGATGCTGTTTTTATGAGCTTTACACTTGAGCTTTTCGATACTCCTGAAATCCCGCTTATTCTCAGTGAGATAAAAAGAGTATTGACCCCCTCCGGGAAATTAGGGGTGGTAAGTTTGTCAAAGGATTACGGCGAAACCATTCCGTTGAAAATATATGAATGGTTTCATAAAAGATTCCCTGCATATATTGATTGCAGGCCAATTTTTGTTGAACAATCGCTAAAGGGGGCAGGGTTTTCCCTGGAATATCAAAAATGCATGAAAATGTTCGGAATACCGGTAAACATTGTAACCGGGAAAAGTATTGATTCCCGGAAAATTGTTTTTACATAAAGGCTGCTGGTATTAAATGAATCAGTCAAGACTTAATCTGACAGTTAGGGATTAAACTATATTTGAAATTCGAACAAACAAATAAGGCATTTGAACAGCCGTCTCCACACCTCTTATAAATCCTCTGATATATCATACTATACAGCAGGTAATATCTACCCGGCTGAACATGCCTGGGAGGCCATATCTGCCTAATCCAGATATTTTTTCAGCACAGCATATAAATTCTCCTTGCTGACGGGCTTGACAAGGTGTTCGTCAAATCCCTTTTCTTTGCTTGCCCTGATCTGTTCGGGCATGGCAAAGGCGGTTTGTGCTATAACCGGTATATCCG
>PXAP01000285.1 GCA_003567115.1 Bacteroidota bacterium | reverse complement strand
GTTGAAGTCAAATCGGGCAGTAGTGGTAAGATGCAAAGCCTGAACCTTTTTATTGATGAGAAAAAATCACCCAAAGGAATCAGGATATCTCTTGAAAACTTCACTCAATACGGAAAAATTTCTGTAATTCCGTTGTATGCAATTTCAAACTTATTTCCAGGATAATGATTGGGATCATTAAGGGATAGACCCGCAAAGTCGAGCTCACCCGCATAGATCTCAAGTAGAAGAAAATGATCATTACAACACAGAAAAAGTCAAAAGCAGGGCTCACAGTGAAATACTGAATACGAACACATTGCAATCATAAAAAAAAACCAATAAGCTTGATAAACACAATTTATTCTCATTAAATCCGGGGAACCATTTTTTTCATTTTCAGTCGCAGACTGTTGCTTACTACGCTCACGCTGCTGAATGCCATGGCTGCGCCTGCAACCATCGGGTTCAATAAAAATCCGTTCACCGGATATAGTATCCCTGCTGCAACCGGGATTGCGATTATATTGTAAATAAACGCCCAGAACAGGTTTTGCCTGATGGTTGTTACAGTATGCCTGGACAGTTTTATCGCGGTTGGAATTTTATTGAGATCGGAAGAAATAATTGTCATTTTGGCCACATCCATTGCAATATCACTTCCTTTCCCCATGGCAATGCTCACATCTGCCTGTGCAAGGGCAGCGCTGTCATTAATGCCGTCGCCCACCATGGCTACGGTTTTGCCTTCCGACTGGAGTTTTTTGACAAATTCAGCTTTCTGTTCAGGCAGCACTTCTGCCCGGTAGTTCGGTACGCCGGCCTGCCTGGCGATGGCCGCCGCAGTGGTTTCATTATCGCCTGTGATCATGTACACATCGATTCCCATTTGCTGCAGCCGCCTTACTGCCTCTTTGGATGTTTCCTTTATCCGGTCGGCAATAGCTATGGCAGCCAGGGTTTTTTTACTGTCGGCCAGCCATACCACCGTTTTGGATTCATTGCTCCAGGATGATGCTTTATCCAACAGATCGGTGCAGAACATAATATTATTTTCCTCAAGCAGTTTTCTGTTCCCGACCATGTAGGTTTGGCCGCCGGCTGCTGCTTTTGCACCCTTTCCGGTAATACTTTCAAAACCTATGACCGGCGCAGGAGTCAGGTTTTCAAAATGGGCCACTATTGCTTCCGCCAGGGGATGTTCTGATTTTTGCTCTATGCCGAGCAGTACCTGTTTTGGCCGGTCATTGCTATCAAGCCACTCGATATCTGTTACCACCGGCCTGCCCTCGGTTATGGTACCGGTTTTATCCAGGACCACCGCAGTCACATTCCGCGAAAGCTCAAGACTTTCGGCATCCTTGATAAGGATCCCGTTTTCGGCACCTTTGCCGACACCCACCATTATGGCAGTAGGCGTTGCCAGTCCCAGTGCACATGGACAGGCTATTACCAGCACGGTGGCCGATGCTATTAGCCCCAGAGTAAATCCGTTTGCCGCATCAAGTACCAGCCAGGCACCAAGTGAGAACAGGGCTATAATAATAACCACGGGCACAAAAACAGCGGCAATTTTATCCACCATTTTTTGTACCGGAGCCTTGCTGCCCTGTGCATCCCTTACCAGCCTTATAATTTGCGCCAACCTGGTTTCCCCGCCGACTTTTTCCGCCCTGAACCGGAAACTCCCTTTCTGGTTTATGGTGCCTGAGAATACTTTGTCATTTTGGTTTTTGAAAACCGGAACGGGTTCGCCGCTCAGCATGCTCTCGTCAACCCATGAGCTTCCTTCGGTTACCTCCCCGTCGACCGCGATCTTTTCGCCCGGGCGGACCAGTATTACATCATTTTTCTCTACCTCTTCAATGGGAATAACTTTTTGCTGTCCTTCTTCATCTATTACCGATACTGTCTTTGGCTGCAGTCCCATAAGTTTTTTAATTGCCGAGGAGGTGTTTCCCTTTGCTTTTTCCTCAAGCAGCCTTCCAAGCAGGATAAAGGCCACAATGACAGCCGCCGCCTCAAAATAGACATGTCCGTGCTGTCCCCTGGCATGCCAGAACCCGGGAAACAGGGTATTGAACACGCTGAATATATAGGCGACACCCGTACCCATGGCAACCAGGGTATCCATGTTGGCTGAGCGTTGTTTTGCCTTTTTCCAGGCGTTTATATAGAATTCCTTTCCAAACCAGAAGATCACAGGGGTCGACAATATCCACATGATCTCGTTGGCATATGGCATATCCATGTAGAACATTCCGATAATGACCACCGGAAGGGCAAATAATCCTGCCCACAGGGTATTGAATTTCAGCCTGGCATAATTATCAAGGCGCATCATGTCCAGTTCTTCGGAATGCTGCGCACTCTCTTCAATAACCAGCTCGAACCCGGCAGAGTGTAACGCACTTTGAATTTCCGCTTCCTTTATAATGTCCTGCAAATATTCGACCGACACAGATGATGAGGCAAAATTTACCGATGCATTTACAATCCCTTTTTGAGCTTTAATAGTATTCTCTGCACTTGCAGCACATGAAGCACAGGACATATGCAGCAGGGGGAAGTTTTTCCTTACTGAGGCAGCGCCGGGAGTCTTGTTGTTATTGTTATCTGCTCCTTCCGGGGAAAGAAAAACAGGCGTATATGTTTTTTCAGCCATAAATTCAAAATTTACCAGATTACATTGCAAAAATCGGGATAAATTGAGCTTCAGCCATTATAAGATTTTGGGAAAGAGTTATGATATTAGTATGTTATGGTTGAATTCCGGATTGTTTATGCTGCCAAAGGAATTGCTACAACATTATACCCTGTTGCCCATAAAAGGTTTTGCTTTATTTTATTATAGGTGGCCTTACCTAACAGGATCAGATGGGCTATATCTACCGGATTTGAATTGACAAGTATGATGTCGGCTGTTTCTGCCGCAATATATCGGTTCCGGATCCAACGACAATACCTATATTTATATGATCGCTATGTTGCCTGCCGTGCCCTCCGTTATGATTGCTATGTTGCCTGCCGTGCCCTCCGTTATGATCGCTATGTTGCCTGCCGTGCCCTCCGTTATGATCGCTATGTACAGAATGCTTGCCAGGTCCGGCATGTTTATGCCTGTCATCGGTTTTTTTATCAGCCGCGTTTATCGTTTTTTGCTTAACAGGTTCCAAACTTCATTCCCGCCCTTCAACTTAATCGATTGTTTCTTAAAGGGCTTCAGGATCATCCCTCATTATAGCGGGAACCGATTTCTTCCCAGTTCACAATATTCCAAAAGGCATCAATAAAATCCTTCCGTTTGTTTTTATATTTCCGGAAAAATATCTTCCGGTATCTTGCCTTCCCACCTGGTATCTTTCACCGCTTCGTTAAAATTATCAACATATTTCTGGTGATGCTTTGTGTGGTTGATTTTCATGGTTTCTTCATCAATATAGGGTTCCAATGCATTATAGGAATAGCCCAGGGTAACTAATTCGTAAGCCATAATTATGAATTTCGGGTTATGTTATAATCTCCTTCACCAAAACCCAAAACCGGTCCGGGTAGGTGGCCGATGATGTTCATGCCAATTACTTCTCTTCAACTCATGTTTACCATTTCCTGTCGATACTGTTCCAAAAAGCTATGGTTGATTCACCGGTTAATGATAACTTAAAATACATTGCCCGCAGCCGGCTGTGATAAAAAGTGTTTGGTACAGAAGTTGTCCTGTAATCATTTGCTGATATCAAAATATAAAAATTTACTTGCCATGGCTGAAAATCATGATGTTCCCCGCTTATTTTCAGATAAGTTAAACAGCAGATATTATCTATGCCTGTTGTTTATTCCTTTTTTTTATTTACTTGCTTCCTGCAACCGGATTGCAAACAACAATGCTGAGCAGGTAGCTGATTGTCAGCTTGTTCAGGATGGATATGGTCCGTTGGGGACTGTTGAGATCAAAACTGAGACTGTAGTAACGGGTCTTGAGGTTCCCTGGTCCATAGTGTTTCTTCCCAACGGTGATGCTCTGGTTACTGAGCGTCCCGGCCGGTTACGCCTGGTTACAGATATTTACAATAATCCCGGGCTTGATCCTCAACCGGTTATATCTGTAGATATCGCTTCTACATCTGAAGGTGGATTGATGGGAATCGAGCTTCATCCTGATTTTGTAAATAACAGGCTGTTTTACCTGTGTATAACTGTTTTTGACGATGGGCAATTAATAAACAGGATTGAACGGTGGTATCTCTCAGAAGACGGCACAAGTGCACAACAGGAAAGTATAATATACAATGAAATTATTGCTGCCGGCATACATAATGGCGGTCGCATAAAATTCGGCCCCGACGGTATGCTTTATATAGGTACAGGTGATGCCGGTGATCCGGATCTGAGCCAGGACCCTCAAAGCCCGAACGGCAAGTTACTTCGGTTAACTCCGGAAGGGGAGGTACCTGATGATAATCCTGAACCGGGCAATCCTGTTTTCCTTTCCGGCATACGCAATACCCAGGGATGGGCATGGCCTGATAAAAATGATGCCAATACTGTTTGGCTGGTCGACCATGGGCCCAGCGGGGAAATGGGACGCACCGGCCACGATGAAGTCAATGTGGCAAATGCAGGAGATAATCTTGGCTGGCCCACCATATACGGTTGTCAGGAGCAGGAATCACTTAAGGCACCTGTACTTTCATGGGTCGATGCTGTTCCCCCGGGAGGTGCGGAAATTTATACGGGTAATGCCATCTCCGAGTGGCAGGGAAATTTAATTATGGGAACTCTTCGTTCACGGCATTTGCACCGGGTTATACTGCAGGGTGGACGTGTCGAACAACATGAAGTGTACCTTCAGGATGAATATGGCAGGCTTCGCGAGGTGATTATGGGTGGCGACGGTGAATTATATGTCACAACCAGCAATTGTGATGGGCGGGGCACCTGCCCGGAGGAACAGGATAAGATCATTCGTATTACGCGATAATGTGAAGTAAAACACCAATTCTGCAGGTGATGCCAGCCAGGATATCCTGAACAGCGGACTAATCTTCCGCGACGCCGATCACCCCGCAAGCTACACGGGCTCCTGCATCTCCTGTTGGTTGTGTGGTAAAGTCATCTTCACCCTCGTGAACGACCACTGCCTTGCCGATTATCGAACGATGCCCGGAAAATCTTATGACTGTATCAACCATCCGCAGATGAGCCCTGCCATCTTCATCGGTCGTAAGATTCCCCAGGTCCCCCACATGTCTTTCCTCATCCCAGGGAGCTCCGTGTTTCTTGTCTTCAGGATTGAAATGGCCGCCTGCGGATGTTGCATCAGGACTGGTACAGTCGCCGAATTCATGGATGTGAAAGCCGTGTTTTCCCGGGCCCGGGGGCAATCCTCTTACATCAGCCTCCACTACAATACCCGAATCACTTTTGGTAAAGGTGACAATTCCCCTTACATCAGAATTCTCAGTTGGATGCAAAACACAGACCGCTTTATTTATTTGCGGTTCCATATGATCTTCCATGGCTTCTTGTTCGGTACCGGCCTGGTATCCTGCAAACAGTAATAGCATCGAAAATGCAACCGGTATAGCAATTGATTTCAGTTTTAGCATGGTTTGTCCTCCTTTAATAAGTTTTAATGGTAATTTATTAAGTTTTAATGCATATAATGAAAACATTATCAGGAATATAATAATTTATAAAATCATCTTGTATGTCAAGTGTCGGGATATAAATGAACACTGATTTTTACAAAATAATATGAAAATATCATGCCACAATATCATGATATTATTATTGCCAGGGAATGTTCGTGTTGCTGAACTTTGATTTCCGGAGGTTTTCCGGTATGTTTTAATTATGCAGCAGGGTAAAGTTTTTACTTACCGCGGCAGTGTCGGGAGTCTTGTTGTTGATTACTAACATATTAGCGTGCAATACCATAGTGATAATCCGGGAGTATGGTACCGGAATGCAATAATGGGTGACATTGCTAACAGCTGGGAGTGTGAAGAAGGTTATGAATACGAAATAAAAGAGATCAGTTCAGGACCATTTCATGATACTGTGACTGCCGATGAAAACGGGAGAGTCTGTCTTTTGTTTGGTACCCACCCGGGCTTTGAGGGGGTAAAAAATTTTACTACACTTATTTCAAGGCTGAATTAAGAAGTTAATTTTTTGGAATTTTGATATCCGGAAAGCTGCTTCAGGTGCGGGTATATATCCTGAAAAGTTCCTGCAGCATCTTATAATTCTTGCCGGATAAATAATACATCCTGAAAATCATTTAACAAATTCCAGCTTCAGGTGTTAAATTATATATAAGGTAAATAAAAACTTGCCGTATAAATAAAACAATTGTATATCAGGATGTTAATTTAGGGTTAAAGGAATATGAGAGTCAGGGATTCATGGAGCGTAAAATATTTTTGCAATCAAACAATCAAACAATCAAACAAACAAACAATCAAACAAACAATCAAACAATCAAACAATCAAACAAACAATTAAACAATCAAACAAACAATTAAACAATCAAACAAACAAACAAACAATCAAACAAACAAACAAACAATCAAACAAACAAACAAACAAACAATCAATTAATTAATCGATTTCAAAATTTATCATTATGCAAAAGTCAAATATTTTAATATTGGCAATTCTTATTGTTTCAACATCTGTTTCTGCCCAGTATAGAGATTTGCAAAACTGGCGTCCCAACGACAAGAGAGGGTTGAATGTTTTTGAAGACCCCGCGGTGGATACGGTCGAATACCCGGGATTTACAGTAAGGATCGGGGGTGATTTTGCCATGCAGTTCCAGGGCATTAACCAGAGCAACGATGCCGGAACCCTTTTGGATCTTGGCACCGATTTCAATCTCCCCTCAGCCAACCTTAATCTGGATGTGCAGCTGGCACCGGGAGCAAGAATGCATTTGAGAACCTATTTGTCGTCAAGGCACCACCCCGAAGCATGGATAAAAGGAGGGCATATGCAGGTAACCAATCTTGATTTTATCAAGCCGGGATTACTGGAGGGCTTAATGCAATACGCCACCGTTACCATCGGTCTTGATGAATTCAATTACGGTGATCCCCATTTCAGAAGAAGCGACAATGCAAGGACCATTTTTAATCCCTTCGTGGGCAATTATATTATGGATGCATTCGCAACCGAGGCTTTCGGGGGGATCACCCTGCAAAGCAACGGTTTGCTGGCGGTCGTCGGACTGACAAACGGGAAGCTCAACCAGAGGGTGACAGCCGGCGATGATAATAAGCCATCATTTTACGGAAAGCTTGGTTTTGACAGCCAGTTGACTG
>PXAP01000355.1 GCA_003567115.1 Bacteroidota bacterium | reverse complement strand
CCTGCATAAGACCGAACTACAACTTCACTTTTTTCATAGTCACGGTTATATGAAATCAGATAAACAACCGTATTTAACCAATCTTCTGTTGGCCGGTGCCATTCCTGGTAAAGAACTTCCGCCTCATTGCCCCGCCGGTCATAAGTAGTGGTCTTCATCTGCACATTTAGCCAATCCTGCGCACTACTATTCCACTGCTGTAATATGGATTGAACTTCATTGCCACTTTCATCATAACTTTTAAGTGTCTGTTCGTGGTTTTCCCATTTTTTATCATCATTCAGCCATCTTTGATTAAGTACACTTGTCACCAGCGCAGACTTATCTATAAAATGAAGGTTGCGGGCATAAATATTCCATGCGCCGTTTTCTTGATTCCATTCGTAAGTATATGTGGTGTCCACACTCGCGATATTCCTTATTCTAGTTATTTCAGGCATTTCCACCTGGGCACTGATCATTTGCTGAAATATCAACAGAATTAATGCTATACCTGTAATTCTCATAGTTTTATATTTTAGTAGATTAATTTGTATTATTCACTTTCTATTATACAACATAAACGATTAATTTGTTCAATAAATTATTTTATTTAATCCCTTATGAACACCAGTTTAATTATTTTTAAATCTCGCTGGTTTGTTTATTTTTTTGATTGATGATACAAAGGCCTTTTGTAATAAAAAGACCGTAAAGTAACCCTTATACCCTATGTAAAAAATTATAATTTGTTATATTTGAAGTTAAAAGCATTAATTATGATTGAACTAACCGAAGCCAGAATCGAAGACAGGGAAAAAGCCTATAACTGGCTGTTCCACTCTGATTTTTCTGATTTTCTAATGAACCTCGAGGGATATACCAAAGATACCATCCCGGCATATGAAGAATTTTGCAATGAATACTGGGATTTTTTCTTTGACGGCACACAACCGGAAAACGGTCGCTGCTATAAAATAATAACCACCGGAGAAAACAAAGAAGAAATAGGATTCATCTATTATACTGCATTTCATCTGAAAGAGGGAATTGCCGAACTGGATATCTGGCTTAAATCCTTGAAATATGCGGGGAAAGGTATAGGTGCAAAAGCCATCAACCTTCTGGTTAACAAGCTTTACAAGGAACTTGGCTTTCACACCTTCTTCATGCGTCCATCCAGGGAGAATACAAGGGCAGTGAATGCCTATACCGCGGCAGGATTCAATGAAAGCAAACTGGTTCCGGAGAAATATTATAAACCCGAATTTATTGAAGAATACAGGAAAGGCGGGTACGGCGAGGGCAAAGATGTATTCCTTGTTAAAAAAATTAATTGATATGATTAAAGACGATTCCAGATATAACCGCTATAATCTTGTCATTGAAATGTTTGAGGCGGTTGATTATATAAAAGACTTCAACCGGACTGATGTAAAGGATCTTTTTTCGAAATTTCCGGAGAATTGTCCCATAATGCTTACAGGAGAAGGAAGCAGCCGTATTTTCCCGGCTAAGAATGTCATTCATCACCGGTTAACCCATAAAAATGGTCCGGTTATTTTCACGGAAAGTTCTATTGAACTAACCGATAAGAATCTTGAAAGTTTCGTTGTAATAGGTGCATCCAATTCCGGAAAAACCAAAGAGCTGATCAATCTTTTCCGTGAACTTAAAAACTCAGGACACCCCCACCTGTATGGTTTAAGTTGCAATCATAATTCATTCCTGGAAAAATACACAGAAAAAACCTATGTTATTGATGCCGGTATTGAAAAAGCAGTTGCAGCAAGTAAATCGGTTGTTGCCCAGGCAATGTTCTATGATGCTCTTCTTTATCATTATTATGAAGTTAAAGAACCAGATACAAATCTGCTGGCAGGGTTTTTTGAACAGGCCCTTAAAACAGTAATTGATAAATCTGTAACGGATAAGATCTGCAAGGCAGAAATAGTATATTTTGCAGGAAACAACAATGGAGTCGCAGAGGAACTCACACTGAAAACCAATGAAATAGTAAGGAAAAAATCGGTATATTTGCCAGGCACATTATTACTTCATGGAATTGAGGAGGTTGTAACATCCAATGATATAATAATTATGGCTGATCCATATCCGGGTGAATTTGATAAGATAAAATCAATTTATACCGATGGTATCGGTACACCTGTAGTGGCAATTTCAGATCAACCCACACCCTTTCTTACTGTGAATATTCCTTCAGCACCCTCTCTTTATGAATCCTATATAAAGCTTGCTGCAGGCTGGAACCTGCTTGTTGAAGCAGGAATAAAGCTTGGGATAGACCTTGATAAACCGGAGAGAGCAAGAAAAATAGGAAATTTAGCAGCTGATTGATTAAACAACCACTATTTATTGCCGGGTAAAAAATTTTCTAAAATCGGACTATCCACCACCAGATGTGACTTTAACCCCGATTTTTACTCCGCACTGTGAATTTTTTTAATCGCACATGCCTCCTCCGCGGGTAAAGCCCACCAGGACTTGACCACACTCTAAGGATGCTGGTTTTTAAGTAGCACTGAATAAATGCTTCCTTAAACCTGTTATACTGTAGCGTTGTAATAAAGTGCCGCAGCTCCAAGCAAAGCAATCTCCTGCGTTTCTGTAATATGTATCTTCAGGTTTTCAACTGACCGGGCATATGGGAAATCCTTTATCTCTGTCCACATTGCATCACTGTAAAGATCAAACGATTCGGCAACACCCCCGCCCATTATAATGGCAGCAGGATCCACGGCAAGCATTATGGTTTTTATTGCTTTGCCCAGATGAACAGCGAATTCTCCGAATGCTTTATTCGCTACCGGGTCATTTCCCCTTGCTTTCTGAGCCATGCTGTCACCGCTTTCACCATAAACATTCTGAAAGAACTGGCCGCTGGCATATTGTTCAAATATGCCGTCAAGGTAAACTATTTCGCCAAATTCACCCGAACCGCAGTTGCTGTCGGGCATCAGGTGCCCGCCCTTGATAATTCCCGCTCCCAATCCGGTACCACATATCAATCCAACAAAATCGTCATACTCCCTGCCTTTCCCGAAAAATCTCTCCCCTGTTGCAAAACAATTGGCATCATTATTAACATAAACGGGTAATTTAAACTCCTTTTCAAGTATATCTCCAAGGTATACCTCCTTCCAGGAAGGAACATTCTGAACATCGTAAACAACACCCTTTTCAGAATCAACCACACTTGGCACACCTATGCCTATACCGGCGACGTTCTTGTCCGCTACCTCATGAATCAGCTTAATGATAACATCTATTACCTCAGAGGCATTATCGGTTTTGGGTACAAAATCAGATGCAGTACTTTCGACCGTGTCGTCCTTCACCTTGCCTGTTCGTATTTTGGTGCCTCCCATATCAACACCTATTACAGTTTGTCCTTTTCTTTTATCATTAATATTCATAGTAATAAAATTAAAAATTTATAAACAATATTATTATAAAAAACAACCATAGAAAAAAGGCCTGCACCTGACCGTTGTAAGCCGGTTTAAAATGATTCCTTTTTGCTCTGTTGAGGCAAATATATAATAATCTGATAAAATATTTTACTCCTTATGTAATCAATCTTTATGGCAGATGAATCATCAAAACTGCATATTCCCTTTTCTTTTAATCAATAACCTTGAAAAAATAATCCTGTAATATTATCATTCTCCCGGGTGTGAAAAACCAGTGGCAGCCAACGGCAACTTCAGGTATGATTTGAAGAAGGAGATATTGAATATGCAGAACCCACAGCAGGACTGTATTCCGCATAATCAGGAATAATAAATTTCTTACCGAAAAGCTTACCCAGTCTGCCGAATATTTTTCCCGCCTGCGGCAGTTTTACAAGCTTGCCGGTGAGTACTATCTGATCAATTTTTTCTTCCCGGGAAGCAAAAACACTCATCATGCCGATGGACTGGCACACCAGGTTTATAAGTCCGAGGGCCAGATCGGCCTGGTTTGCCTTATCGGAATGCCTGCCAAAATTGGAGGCAGTGGCTGACAGCGGCATATTCCCCATTTCAACCCTGGAAATATCCCTGATGTTAAGATCGACATTACCCAGATTCCCCTCCCCGGCAAGTTCAACTATATTCTGAAAATCGGTAGTGTTCAGGATATATCGTGATAATCCGATCAAAGTACCGCCTCCTACCCCTGAGCCACCAATATGTCTTGTTTCTCTACCTTCAGCCAGCACAATAGCAGTTCCTGTGCCCATACTTACTATAACAGCCTTCTGCAATCCTGCCAGAAAAAGCCCCCCCTGGCCAATGGCAGTAAATTCAGGGACCCTTTTCAAGGGTATGCCGAAGAGTTCACTGCCCAAATAGTCAGCCCCTACACCGGTAACCGCTATTGTCTCGATATCCTCCAGCTTAAGTAAAAACTCATCTGCAAATTTTCCGAGGGCTCCCGATGCAGAGGTAACCGGGTCATCTGCCTGCACCGATATCACACCGCAAACTTGTGCTTTGCTGAATCCGGCTATTTTAGTAGTAGTTCCGCCAATATCTATTCCAAGTATCATAATAATTAACCGCCAAGTTAAAAAATTGATTTGACATAGCACTCATTTTACCTCCATAATCTGTCAGAATAAAGATATGCCCCTACCAACCGGTATTATTATAATTAAATTACGTTCAGCCGGATTTTACTGCATTTAATATTTTTCGCTACATCACTCATCTGCAATCATGAGTGTCCGGTTAATCTTAAAGACAATATAATTATAGTGGTATTGTATGTAAATTAATTAGGTATTATTTATAGCGTATCGATTTGATTGGAAAAATTGTATTCCGGCATCAATTATAAGAATTTAAATATTGCTGTTCAGACAATTACGGAGTTTGTCCCTGAAGAAATTATTTAAAATGACACTCGTGATCCTTTATATTTATTAATATTGTATCCCGGGTAGCCCAAAACAGTAAAAAACGAAACTGAAAAAATATAAAATAAAACTAAAAATCATTTTACTGGCTACCCTGCCAGCCGGCATGCAGCCCGAGTAAATAGAAACTGAACAGTGGTTACTGGCTGGCTAATCTCAACAATTTTGCTATTATGTCGATTGGTGACAACAAAATATATAATCTTCCCAAACCATTGCTTTTAAACTGCCTGAAGCACCATGCAGGCTATGTGGCCGGTTTCATCAGGAATTTTGACAGCCCCTTATCTTCTGTCGGCGCCAAACTCGCATGCATAGGAAAATCACAAATGGATTTATATATAGGCAGTCTCTCTACCCCGGATATTTTCAGAGAGATAACCTGCTATCTGAAGAGAAAAAGACTGCTTGAAGAAGCTGCCTATATTCATTGGATAAACAGTTCATCATCGTTATACAGAAAAACCCTATTAAGCGACGGGGCAGTATGGATTTTCCTTCCGGGGAAAGTTGCCGGCAGGTATGTTCATATACACCCGGGCAGGTATTCACCTTTTACCATGAGAGTCAGATCAGAAACCCTGAAAACTGCCATTGCAGTGTTATGTTACAGCAAACGGTACGACAAAGATCACACAGACCCGGAAGTAATCAATGAAGCGAGGACCAAACTGCTGGACCTTTCCCCCGTAAGGTCTGTTAATGCCCAAAAGGGTACCGGTAAATTAATCAGAATACTGTCACATATAAATCCTGCCTGAATACAGGGTAAATAACTAATTCAGGAAGAAATTCATTATTCATTAAAGCCGGCTTGCAGAACCGGTTTTTTAGATACCTTGAATTAAATTAATTTTGGCATATATCCCGGTCAGTTAAATGTTGTGTAATTAAAATTAATTATGTATTTTTACATAATGACTTAATCTACAGTTTTATACACCGTAACTGTTAACCCCGTCTCTTAACTGTACAAATCGATTATGAAATTAAAAACAAAATATTTACAGATATATCCATTGGCGGTAATGGGGGCATTTTTATTTTTTTTTACCAGTTGTAAAAAGGATGTTGAATCTGAATATGGTCCGCAAAGTGGGACGCTTACTGATATTGACGGTAATGTCTATCAAACCGTTATGATTGGCAAACAGGAATGGATGGCAGAAAACCTTAAAGTCACCAGATACAATGATGGCACATCCATCGGATACCCTGAAACAGATAATAGTGCCTGGGAGAACAATACCAAAGGTGCTTATACATGGTACAATAATGATGAAGCCACTTATGGAGAAACTTATGGTGCATTGTACAACTGGCACGCCGTTAATGCCGGCAAACTGTGCCCCGCCGGCTGGAATGTGCCTACAGATGAGCAATGGACACAAATGAATAAATATTTAGTTACCAATCCGGGTGGCAAATTAAAAGAAACCGGCACCAGACACTGGCCGGGCATAAATATGGGTGCAAACAACGAGAGCGGCTTTACTGCCCTTCCGGCTGGCGTCCGTTTCGCAGCCCGCCCAAAAGGTTCCGGGGTTACACACAATGGTCATTTCTACTATATCGGTCAAACTGGCCGCTGGTGGAGTTCGACTGAGTACTCATCTACAAGTGCCTGGTATCGTTCCATATACTACAATTCCAGCAATATTTACAGGAGCTACAATAACAAGGAAACCGGTTTTTCTGTTCGCTGTGTCCGGAATTTAAAGTAAAAAATTAGCTAATATATGTCTTTCCACCACCAGAGATGGCTTTAAACCAGATTTTTGCCTCACACCGATGATTTTTTAAATCTCACATACCTTTCGGGCAAAGCCCTGCCGGGAAATGACCACGTCTAAGGACGTGATTTTTGAATTAAACTAAACTGTCCGTAAACCAGTATGTAAACCTGGATAAATTTACATCCACAATATAAGCTGTATTTTAAAAAAAAGGATAATATTATGATATCAGGGATGAATCATAAACCGAAATAACGACTAATGATCTAAATAGACTTGCAAAACTCTTTAATCTTTTCGGAAGCTTGTGTGAATCCCAGATCATAAGCTTTTTTCCAGTCCGAGCAGGCTCCGTTCAAATCACCCAGCTTCAACCTGGCATTTCCTCTCCTGTAATATCCCTCTGCCTGGTCAGGATTAATTTCCAGTGCCCTGCTGTAATCCTCATATGCTCCTTCATAATTGTCAAGTGCATATTTTGCAAGTCCCCTGTTATAGTATGCTACCGCAAGTTGCGGATGAGATTCCGGCTCTTTTACCTTATGTGATTCTGATATGTCTCCCTTGTTATCATAAATTTTCAATCTGTCACTACCTGCATTCCGGATGTGTATCTCAATTGCACTGCTGAAATCTTCTATTGCACCGCTAAAATCTCCGACATTATGTCT
>PXAP01000357.1 GCA_003567115.1 Bacteroidota bacterium | reverse complement strand
TTATATTTACAATCTTCTTCCCGGAATTCAGGCTTGTCCAAGCACCCGGATCAGGACTCAATCCCCGTACAAAATCATATAATCTCTCAGCCGGCTGTGACCAGTTTATGCGGCAATCAATTTTAGATATTTTCGGAGCCGCAGGCAAATCTTCCCTGCTTTCTATTTCACCCTGAGGTTTTGGAGTAACTTTTCCTTCGGTCATTGCCTCTATGGTTTCCAATAACAACCGGGCACCGGCAACCATCAGCCTGTCATGCAGGTCTCCGGCAGTTTCATTATTACCAATCTCTGTTCTCTCCTGCAAGAGTATATTACCGGTGTCGATTTCTTTTTCAATCAAAAAAGTTGTAACCCCTGTAATTTTTTCTCCGTTGATAATAGCGTGGTTTATGGGTGCTGCACCTCTGTATAATGGCAAAAGAGAAGCATGAAGATTTACAGTACCCAGGAGAGGTATGCTCCACACCTTTTCGGGAAGCATCCTGAAAGCAACAACCACGAAAAGGTCGGCAGACAGTTCACGCAGTTTTCCGGCAAATGCATCATCTTTAAGGCTGGAAGGTTGAATTACAGGAATTCCACTGGCAAGCGCAGTAAGTTTAACGGGTGATTCATTAACCTTTAACCC
Organism: Bacteroidota bacterium; assembly: GCA_003567115.1. GTDB lineage: Bacteria > Bacteroidota > Bacteroidia > Bacteroidales > PUMT01 > PXAP01. The sequence continues at coordinate 6,686 of PXAP01000357.1, read as the reverse complement.
CCTGCCTGACTTTTTATCAACAGCTGTAACAACCGCTTTGACCGGAAAACCATTTTGCAGGAGAATTTCAAGAGAAGGAACAGCAAACCGGGGTGTTCCCATAAAAATTATGCCTGGTTTTCGTGTGGTCATTTAAGGAGGTTCATGTTTTATTTTTCCGGATTACCTTCAGACTCCCCGGGTTTTACAAGATCAAGAAAATGCCCCATTTTGTCACGTTTCGTAAGCAGGTATTTGTAATTATACTTATTGGTTATTGATTTCATATGTATGGCATCGACAATCTCCAGGCCATATCCTTCAAGCCCCTTACGTTTAAAAGGATTATTGGCAATCAGCCTGATCTTGCCAACTCCAAGATCATGAAGAATATTAGCCCCAACGCCAAAATCTCTCTCATCCTCATTAAACCCAAGGTTGACATTTGCCTGAATGGTATCCATTCCTCCCTCCTGTAACTTATAGGCAGCCATTTTATTAAACAAACCTATACCCCTTCCTTCCTGGTTAAGATATACCACTATCCCTTTACCCTCTTTTTGTATCATCTTCAAGGCTTCCTGCAACTGATTACCGCAATCACAACGCATAGACCCGAATATATCTCCTGTAACACATGATGAATGAACTCTTACCAGAACAGGATCCTGCCGGCTCCATTTTCCCTTTATAATTGCCAAATGTTCAGTACCGTCTGACTTCTGGCGAAACGGAACAAGATGGAAGTCACCATATCTGGAAGGAAGTTTTACCTCAACCCCTTTTTCGACAATACTTTCTTGCTTTAGTCTGTATGCTATAAGACTCTCAATAGATATTATCTTCAGATCGAACTGATCGGCAATTTTGAACAATTCAGGCAAACGGGCCATTGAACCGTCTGCATTCATTATTTCCACCAATACACCACCGGCCTTTAATCCGGCAAGAACAGACAGATCAACTGCAGCTTCAGTATGACCGGCACGTCTGAGAACACCCTTGTTTTTTGCTTTTAAAGGGAAAACATGACCTGGTCTGGCCAGATCACCGGGTTTGGTTGAAGGGTCAACAAGGGCATTAATGGTCTTCGCCCTGTCTGCCGCAGATATTCCTGTAGTACACCCCTTGCCTATGAGGTCAACCGAGACTGTAAAGGCAGTTTCATGCAATGAAGTATTCCTGCCTACCATTAGCTCCAATTCAAGTTCATTGCATCGTTCCTCGGTAAGAGACGCGCAAATCAAACCCCTTCCGTGAGTAGCCATAAAATTAATCACTTCAGCATTTGTCATTTCGGCTGCAGCTATAAAATCACCTTCATTCTCACGATCCTCGTCATCAACTACAATAATGATCCTGCCTTTTCTTATATCTTCGATAGCTTCTTCGATGGAATTCAGTTTTCTACTGGTTCCTCCTCGTTGGTTGCCAGACATTTGTTTTTACTCCTTTCAAAAATTTAATAAACCCTGCCAGTAAAGCAAAGTTCATGCTAATAAAATGTGTTACGAAACGCAAAATTATAATATGAATATTGATTTTCCCCAATAAATAATCAATTACCGGGAAAATCAAAATTAAAAGCTGTATATATAAAAGATATCTGTAGAAAATATTTTCCCCGCTCATCAGGAGACTGCATAAAAATATTGCTGCAAGGAAAAAGGGACCGATCCAGCGAAGTACTTTATGCGAGAAAAAACTAACCGATAATCCTTTAGTACCTGAAAAAAGACAGATATAAAAATGCTTCAGGTTTTGAAAATTCCCTGCAGCAATTCTGACCTTACGTCTGAATTCTTCACAGAGGCTGTTTGACACATCTTCATAAACGTGAGCATCCAGTTCAATTATTGCCTTATAGCCCTTGATAATAACTTTCATGTTAATGTAAAAATCATCGGCAAGAAATACAGGTGGTACCCTTGAGTACAGTTTTTTTCTGATGGCATAACAACCTCCAAATGGCCCCATCATAGTACCCCATATTCTCCCTTCATTATATTTAATCTCCACTTCTCTGGTAATATATGCATTCTCAGGATAGGATATCCCATAATCCTTAAGCCCCTTATGCTTCATATTTGAATCAACCAGCCCTATATGGATGTTTTTAAAATGCTTAAGCAGATGGTAGATGGCATTTCTTTCCAGCATTACATTTGCGTCTGTAATGATAATTATTTCTGCTTCAGTCAAACCTGCCAGTTCATTAATGATTGATGACTTTCCACGGCGATCTTCAAAAAATACATGCTTCAAAAAGCTATATGATGAAGCCATCTGCTGAAGAATATTATTTGTATTATCGGTCGAAGCATCTGAGCCTACCAGTATCTCAAATTTTCCTGGCGGTAATTTATTGTTAATTATACTCTCTATCTTCTCCTTAATTACATCCTGTTCATTATATACAGCCATCAGTACAGAAACCCGAGGCAGTTCACCGGTAGTTGAATAGATAATTTTATTTGATGGTTTATAAGGGGCTATTAATCTGAGCAAAGCAGGGTATATCAAATATGTGTATATGAGAGCTGCGGCAGATAACCAGAAAAGGGTTAAAGCTACTATCATAAAATGCTGTTTTTATAGAAAGCTGTCAGATCTTCTGCAATAACCCTGTTATCAAACTTTTCATGAGATAGTTTCCTGGCATTCATTCCCAGTTTTATTGCATATTCATGATCTGCAAGTAATTTGTCAACAGTTTTCGCAAAACCATGTTCATCATCTGCCATAAGTAAATGCCGGCCATTTTTAACCGGGATACCTGAAGCTGCATAAGAAGATGATATGACGGGCTTCACCCTGAACATAGCCTCTATTATCCTTACTCGTATACCGCTTCCTGAAAACAAAGGAACAATTAAAATACCATTCTCAGAAAAAAAATTGCCGGCATCTTCAACCTCACCCCAGTAATCAATGCCTTTGTTTAAAAGATATGACACATACCCTTTACCTGCGTTCCTTCCTGCCACAAGAAATCTCAATCCCGGATACTTTCTTCTTAATTTTACCCATACCCTTGTAATAAACCAGTCCAGTCCTTCCAAATTCGGCAACCAGTCAAGGGCACCAATATATTGCAGACATAACTCCTTTCCGGAGTAATTATTAAAACAGGGAATTTCATCAGGATACATACCAAAAGGAGCTATAATGGCGGGTTTTTTATTCCCCATGTAATTTATCTCCTCAAGATCAATCTTTGTAACAGGAACCAGCATATCGTATGAATTGATAAACTCCTGCTCAAAATTTTTGATTCTTTTATAAAGATTCCCAATGTAACATTTTATAAATATGTTATTTATCCGTTCAAAATAACTTTTCCAGATTATATGCTCAATATTATGCGACCTGTAAATTATTTTAGCATCTGAATTATATCTTATGGTCTGCATATAGGGTGCAAGATACAATCCTTCAAGCTGAACAATATCATATTCGTTTTCCCGCAGCATTTTTTTAAGAATCATATTGAACTCTTTATGAATAAAACGTTCAGCAGTATATGGCAGAGAAGAGAACAGAAGATTGTTTAAAAGACCGCGATAACTGACTGAATTATCAAGAAACACTTCTTTAATTTTATTTAACCCGGTAATACCAATATCTGAATGACCATGGGAAAAATAATGTTTACTGGTATTCATGGCAAGAATATCAAGCCGGTTACCCGCTCCCACGAGCCCCCTTGCCATATTATAACTGGCAAGTGATCCACCATCCCTTGGTGGAAAAGGGAATTTATTACAAACCAGTAAAATGAACATTCGTATAATTCTGGTTTATAAAATTATACATTAACTTATTAAAAACCTCAATAGAATTGTTACGTTTTTTGGTCTGCGAAATAACCGCGATTTGATCATTTTTTCAGCTGTCGCAAACCTATGGATTTTTTAAGGGATCCGGCTCTTCAGCATATTTTGCCTGGTTAATCTTTTAACTGTCCTTGAAATCCGTTTATATAAATTATAATAAGTTTCGGTATTCATAATTGGTGAATCGGCAGAGGCTTTGTAGGTCAAAAAGATACCCAAAGGAAGCAGAATAAAACTTGATATCCACATCCCCGGAAATGAAGGAAGAACAAGTTCTCTTACAAATTTCATGGCCGAAATATCAATCACGTAATAGAGTACAAAAAATACCACAGAAACAACAACCGGCATACCAAGTCCCCCCTTACGTATTATTGCACCAAGAGGGGCTCCGATAAAAAAGAATATGAAACATGCAAAAGAAAGAGTGAATTTGCGCTGCCATTCTATTTCATACCTTCTTATCCGTCTGTTTTGCCAGTCAAAATTAGTTTTTGTGGATATAATCTGATTTCTTGTCCACCTGGCCATAGTCACTGCCTGATCAAGGGCCTGTTCCCTCTGCCGGGCAGTCAGACGCTGATCCAGTTCCCATGCATCAACCGGTTTTCTTTCAGCAGGGTTTATTGAATCCTGTAACCTGGAGTGCAAGTAATCCTGTTTAAAAAATGTTGATTCAATCAAAGTCTTTGTGTGTTCCTTTACCTGCTTTGTAAGAACCTGTTTAAGAGAATCGGTTATAATTTCAAGCTGAGTAAGATTCATCATCTGGGAGTTATGCCGGAATGCTTCCACATCTGTTCTCTGAAGGTCAAATCCGGACAGTTCAATGATAAGCGTCTGTTCATCAAATCTGTCTAACCGATGAGGAAATGTTCTTTCATTTAACTGGCGTGATCTTTCTTCCATCTCCTCGTAATTATAACCACTATACAGTGAGGTTACCAAATGCCCCTTATCTTCGGTAATCCGCATTAAACCCGAATCAGCAATCGTTACCTTACGGTTCCCTCTTCCATGAGTATGATTATATATTTTCAAATCATACATCATGCTTGTCCGGTGGTTCTTTTCAGCTACCTTAATACTGAAATTGTCGATGCCATTGTAGAATATTCCCTCGCGGATCTGCATTTCCGGTCTTTGTTGTTGAACATCATAAAGTAAAGAACGCATTTTAAGGTTGGCAAATGGCAAAACATTGTTGGCAAAATAAAAGGCTCCGATACTCATAAGTACAGTAAGAATAATCAGGGGACTCATAATCTTTTGCAAAGATATGCCTGATGATTTAATCGCAGTCAGTTCAAAATTTTCACCCAAACTGCCAAAAGTCATCAATGATGATAATAATATGGCAAGAGGTAAAGCAAGAGGAACCAGTCCAACCGATGTATAAAGAAGCAATTCAGCAATTACGCTAAATTCCAGTCCTTTCCCGATCAGATCGTCAATGTATTTCCACAAAAACTGCATAAGAAGAACAAAAAGAACCACAAAAAAGGTTGAAACAAGCGGTCCCGCATATGTTTTTATTACGTATAAATGCAGTTTCTTCATATACTCTCTTAAATAACTTCTTTTTTACTTACTATTTGCGGGTCCTGAATTACCCTATGTTTACAGCCTGTTATGCAACTTCTTTTTTGAAGTTATTCCTGTCAGGGCTGTGTTACCGGAAAAATAAAACGCAAATTCCGGCATTTTTATGCTGGTATTTGCAAAAATAAGTCTTTTAAAGGAAAAACAGGTAATTGGAGAAGGTCAGAGTCCCATGGTATGTTTTAACCTGGATATCTGAGAATCCCAGAGATCCCTTACATCATCAACATCATTTTCATCTGCAAAATCAGTAATTTCAAGGGCAACATCCCCTGTAAGCTCATGCTGATGGATCTTGAATTCAAAAAATTCATCCTTGTCTTCTTTTCCCAGCCAGTTAAACCTTATAAACTTGTTCTCTTTATTTAAGACCATCTCTGCCCGTTCTTCGGATCCATCCCAAATGAAAGAAAAAATATTACCTTTCAGGTTTACATCATCTGCAAACCATTCAGATAATCCTGATGGTGTACTGAGTTGTTTATACAAAACACTGGGAGATGAATTTATAGTGTATTCAAGTTTTAATTTATTCTTCATCATAGTTCAATAATTTTAAATAATTCCCGTTTCAGGATTACAGTAGGCGCTTAAAAATCCATTAATGATAACATGTTAACGATATTTTGTTTTTGACCTTTGAACTTCATTTTCCACGAAGGGATTTTTTCCAAAAGGGAAAAACATAGCTTATTAAGCAAATTATTATAATTAACAATTCCAGGTCCCCAAATAGCAGCTTCCATATATTATCTCAGGATACAAATCCGAAAAAAGAGAATCACGATATATTGCAATATAGGAAAATTATATAATAAAATAGCCAAAAAAACCAGAAATAAAAGTGTAGCGTATTGAGGGTTTCCAGGCAAAAATAGTGGTTTGTTTTCACATTAAAAACTGTTAATACACCGGAAATGCTGAATATTGAATAATTGAAAGTTAAAAATTTATATCATACCCCTGTCCGGGCTGAAATAATCATAAAATTCACGGACTAAACAAAAAAGTTATTAACTTTGCAGCCACGTAAAATTCCTTGTAAAAATTATTTTTCTTTACCTGGATAAAACCTGTAATAAAACACATAAGGCGAGGTAGCTCAGGTGGTTAGAGCGCATGATTCATAATCATGAGGTCGGGAGTTCAAGTCTCCCTCTCGCTACCAACAAAATCAAGCACTTGCAGAAACAACTTGCTTTTTGCTGCAGTATGGAACACTCTCAGATCTTTTGGGTACACCCATTATGGCGTTGAAAGCGGCGCAGT
>PXAP01000239.1 GCA_003567115.1 Bacteroidota bacterium | reverse complement strand
GAGGCGGTACTCGAGGCTCTGGAAGCTGAAGCTGAATACTGGAAAACAATGCTGGAAGGAGAACTGGAGAACGGTAACGACGAAGAAGAGGAAGAAGAAGAGGAAGAAGAAGAAAATGGCAATGACGAGTAGATATAGGATTGAGTTCCTTGAGGCCGGGGGAAAGATTCCCCGGCCAATAAAAAAAATGTATAATCCTATATTAAAAACTTGATTCTTATGAAAAAAACAATAATGATGATTGTGGCTTTCGTGCTGCTGGGCAGCTTCCTCACCAGGGAAGCATCAGCCCAGGAGATGGGACCACAGGGAGGTGAATTGTCGTTTTCGCTGATACTCGGGCAGACTCAGGCGGTAGCGGGAGATTTTCTCTTTATTAATGAGGTTGACCAGGCGCCCTATTCTGCATGGTCTGACGGGACATGGATTAATCCGCCCGCTATTAACTTCATAACGGGAAATAACGTGACCAACATGGCGGGTGTGGAGGCGAAATACTTCATCTCGTCAGAGCTTGCCATAAGGTTCAGCGGAAGCGGTTCGATAAACAGTTCCCCGGCACTGGATGCCGTGCCTGCCGTTGTAATGGATAACGAAGTGCTGCTTCCCGGACACAGGATGACCACGGGAAGGACACTGGGACAATTCGTTTCCACCCTGGGAGCTGATTACTACTTTGCCACCGGACGTGAAAGGGTCCATCCATATGCCGGAGCACAATTCAACGGTGGTTACGGTGTTATGGAGATTTTTGACGGGTATCGCGGAATTGACATGTCCAATCCCAATGATCCCCAACCGATAAATATATGGGATAAGCGTATCGGAGAGGTCTGGGGACTCGGAGGAAGCCTGGTTGGCGGTATTGATTATTTCCTTGCCGAGGGTTTCTTCCTGGGCTTTGAGGTAAAGGTGGCCAGCTACATGTATACCGGCAAGCACCTTTTCCACCAGGCCGGTATGGACGCACAGGGAGTGGGTGTTCATAACACCGCATTTCTGGCTATGCCAATGGTGAAACTCGGGTTCAGCTTCTGACGGGGCTGAACACAATGCATAAACTAAACGGGCAGGTGAACTTAACACTGCCCGTTTTTTATTGTGTGCCGGTTAAGGCTGCCCGCCTTTTCTTCTTCTGAACTCCGAAATTATTATACCTCCCGCCACAGCTATGTTAAGTGACTCGGGAGGCTTTTTTTTCCCCGGAAGGGAGGGTATGCTGATCTTGTTGGTGATGAATCTTCCGGCACGCGGAGATATCCCTTTTGATTCACTGCCCAGTAAGATCATTGCCTCTCCGGTAAGCGGCCGGTCATAAATTGACGGTCCCCCGGGAAAAGTGCCGTACACGGGGATGCCTTCCACTCCGGGCAGCTTAAGGAAAGCAGGCAGGTCGAGGTAATGGGCCCTCACGTGGAAAATCGAGCCCATGGTGGACTGCACCACTTTGGGGTTGGTGATATCTGCAGAGTTTTTTGAGAGTATCATGTTTTCAACGCCGAACCAGTGGCATGTCCTGATAAGCGTACCCAGGTTACCGGGATCCTGTATATCGTCAAGTACCAGGGTAAGGGAATTCCTCAGCACGGCCGGGTCAGGGGTATGGGAGGGGGTGTGAACCAGGGCAAGCACCCTGTTGGGAGTGGCGAGGCTGCTTATGCGCTTCAGCTCCTGTTCACCGATTTCATAAAGTTTAAAAACCTGTTGCTGGAGCGGGCTGTTATCTTTTGCATGGCCTTTTGAAAGTCCTTTTGTATTATCCTGTTTTAAATCGTTAGTACCCGTACAGGTATACATTTTATTCCCGGAGTCTGATGGTGGTTGTCTGGTAATTGTTTTATTATCCATTGTGGCGTTGCCCGTGCCTTTCCCGGCAACTTCTTCCTGCGCCGGACAACGCTCCATGATCCATTGCCGGGTAGCGTAGATGGAATGTATGGTAAAATTGCTCTCCATAAGCTCATCAACCATTTTTTCACCCTCTGCGATAAAAAGACCGTGCTGTTTGCGAAATTTTTTTTGCTTTAGTGAGTTAATAAACTTAATGGTGGTTTTCCCCGGCATAATAATTGTTTTTATACCCTGCTGATTCAGCATGTGTTATGCAGGTAATTAATAATTTACGGTTAAGCGGTTATCTGACAGCAAATCGGGTAATTTGGATTATATTTACCGGCAATGTAAACAAGAGTGTTCATATTTCAAAAAATTGCGGTTAAAATCATTAAATAAAGGGTTCAGCATCGGTTGTTATGCAATAATATTCATTGCAGCAGGATTGTTTTCCTGCCGGCCTGCAAGGCATTTGGCTGAGGACAGCTATCTGCTTAACCGCTACAGGATAGAATCACCCGATAAAGATGTTGAGAGGGATGAGCTGAGAACCTATGTAAGGCAGAAACCCAATAAAAGAATTCTCGGGCTCAGGATTCACCTCTGGCTTTACAATATTGCCAACCCTGAAAAGGACAGCCGGCTGCATAACTGGCTGCAGGATATAGGGGAAGAACCGGTGGTGTACGATCCTTTTGTTACCAGTCGGTCGGCCACGCAGATAGAGCATTACCTCAGAAACAAGGGATATTACAATGCGCGGGTTAATGATACCCTGAACCTGCGGGGAAACAAGGCCGGGGTAAGCTATATCGTCGAACCGGGTGAACCGTACCATATAGCTTCAGTTAACCATAATTTTGAAGACGAGGGACTGAAGGATATAATCCTGGCAGATACAGCAAATTCCCTTATCAGGCCGGGAATCATCTTCGATGTTGATGTTTTGCAGGATGAGCGTACCAGGCTTGAGAACTACCTGAAAAACGAGGGATATTTCAATTTTACCAGGGAACATGTCTATTTCAATGCCGATACCACCCTGGGAAATATGAGTGTGGATCTGACCCTGGGGATAAGCCGTTTCCGGGAAAGGCAAAAGGACGGGCAGTACGTTTATAAGCCTCACCGGAAGTACAGGATAGGTGATGTTTTTATCCTGCCATCCTACAGTCCCCGCGAAGCAATAGACCGGCAGGATGATTATTACCCTGGTTTTGACACGCTGGTTTTTCGTGATATGCATTATCTTTTCAAAGATGAGATGCCCGTCAGTCACCGCGTCCTGGCACAATCCACCTTCGTGCTTCCCGGTGAGCTGTACAACCAGGAGAATGTTGACCTTACATACAGCCACCTTTTCGCACTGCGGCAGTACCGGCTGGTAAACATAAGATTTGCCGAACAGGAAAGCAACAACCCCGACACTTCCGCTATACCACTTCTTGACGCCCGGATCCAACTCACACCCTTCAGCAGGCAATCGTATACCATTGAGATGGAAGGCACCAACTCATCAGGCGATTTTGGTTTCGGGGGTAACCTGATGTACCAGCACCGTAACTTTTTCGGTGGCGCTGAGATATTTGATTTTAAGGTCACAGGTTCTGTTGAGACTTTAAATGAATACTATAGCAGGAGTTTCAGAAATACCTATGAATACGGGGCGGAGGCTGTGCTGCAGATACCGCGTTTTCTGCTGCCGATACGTTCAATAAGCTTTGTCCGCCGGTATAACCCGAGAACCAGTATTTCGATGGCTTACAATTATCAGCTCAGACCCGATTATACGCGTACCATCGCAAACACAGGGTTCGGCTACAGCTGGCAGGGATCTGAATATACAAGACATATTATCAGTCCGGTTGAGCTGAACCTGGTGAGACTTCCCTATTCCACGCCCCTGTTTGATTCGATTATACATTTATATAACCTGGAGGCCAGCTTCAGGGATCATCTGGTTACAGAGACCAATTACAGCCTGATTTTTAATAACCAGGATATAAGAAGGGCCAGGGACTTTGTCTATTTCCGGTTTAATACCGAAACTGCTGGAAATATCCTGGCCGCAATAAATCACGGGGCCGGCCGGCCCAAAACGGATGGTCATTACCGGGTATTGGGTACTGAATTTGCCCAGTATATACGGGCCGATATTGACCTCCGGTATTACCGTATGCTTTATGGCGATAACTCTGTTGTATACAGGTTTTTTGCCGGGGCGGGACTGCCGTATGGCAATTCCACCGCGCTTCCGTTTGAGAAAAAATATTTTGCCGGCGGTGCCAACAGCATACGTGCCTGGCAGGTGCGCTCACTGGGACCGGGTTCTTTTCATGAACCGGCCGACAGGTCTTTTCCCAACAGGACGGCCGATATAAAGCTGGAAGCAAACATAGAGTACCGTTTTGAACTTTTCTGGCTTATTGAAGGAGCACTGTTCCTGGATGCCGGCAATATATGGGCAATAGATGATAATGACCGGAGAGAGGGTGCAATGTTCCGGTTTGACAGTTTTTATAAAGATATCGCCGTGGGTACCGGTGTGGGGTTCAGGCTGGATTTTTCATTTTTTGTTTTTCGTCTGGATATAGGCAGGAAATTGCGTGACCCGGCTGAGCCTGCAGACAAAAGATGGATACCGTTGAACAGGAGCCTGGATTTTGAGAATGATATAAACTTTAACATAGGTATAGGATATCCTTTTTGATCTTTTTATTTTGAATAAAGAGCTAAAAATTGTAATCTTGCTGCTCATTTATAAAAAAGATTAAATCACCTTTTGAATGAGCAATTCAGACTTTACTCCGCGTGAAAGTTTTAGCAGCAAATTCGGGGTTGTTGCAGCTGCTGCAGGTTCTGCAGTAGGTTTGGGAAATATCTGGAGATTTCCGTATGTGGTTGGTGAAAATGGCGGCGGGGCCTTTCTTCTTGTGTACCTTTTTTTTATAGTGGCAATCGGCATGCCGGTTATGCTGTCGGAATTCGTAATAGGGAGAAAAGCCCAACGAAATGCAATAGGCTCGTTCAAAAAGCTGGCACCAAAAACGTTGTGGTATTTTGTGGGAGTTATCGGGGTGGCGGCGGCATTCCTTATTCTTGCATTTTACAGTACTATAGCCGGATGGACCCTCGAATATATTGTCAAGGCTATTTCTGATTCTTTTGCCGGGAAGGACATGGATGAAATTGCAGCTCTTTTTGATACCTTCCATACCGGAACTTTCTGGCCTTTATTCTGGCAGATAATATTCATGTCCGTTACACTGGTTATTGTTATTGCAGGCGTAAAAAATGGTATTGAAAAATATACCAAAATCCTGATGCCGGTTCTTGTGGTCATTATAATCATACTTTGTATACGTTCGGTTACCCTGCCGGGGGCTTCTGAAGGACTTTCATTCATTTTCAGACCCGACTTTTCCGGGTTAACTGCAGGATCCATACTAAGCGCGCTCGGGCAGGCATTTTTCTCCCTGAGCCTGGGCATGGGCACCCTGATAACCTACGGGTCGTATATCTCCAAAAAGGAGAAACTGGGAACTACAGTAGTTCAGGTAACTGCGGCTGATACTATTATTGCCATGCTTGCAGGTGTTGCAATTTTTCCCGCTGTATTTGCATTTGGAATTGCACCCGAAGCAGGACCCGGACTGGTATTTATTACTTTGCCCAATATTTTTCAGGAAATTGCCGGGGGCTATCTGTTTGCGCTGATATTTTTTATTTTGCTTGCAATTGCCGCCCTGACATCTTCCATTTCGATACTTGAAGTGGTGGTTGCCTATCTGAAAGAGGAACTTTATATGACCCGTAAAGCTGCAGCCCTGTTTGCAGCGATTGTAATTACCATTATGGGTGTTCTGTGCACACTCTCATCCGGAGTTATGGAGGATGTAAAGATTTTTGACTCGACTTTTTTTGAACTCATGGAATTTACCGCATCCGACATCCTGCTTCCTTTGGGCGGATTGCTGATTGTATTGTTCATAGGGTGGTATCTTGGCTCAAAGAAAACCCGGCGGGAAGTTTCCAATGAAGGCAGCTTAAGGGCAAGACATTTTCCTGTTTTTATGTTCCTTGTCCGGTTCGTTGCCCCCTTTGCCATTGCCCTGGTTTTTCTCTATGGCCTGGGCTGGTTGCAAATATGATAAACCCGCTAATGCTTCTTCCTCTTAATGACAGCATTTCTCTCCACTGCCGATAAGATCAATGCCAGGTTTGAACCCCTGGTGGAAATTCTTTCCGCCGTGCTTTTCTGGGATCCGTTACAGGCGCTTGGTTATGATATTGGTGCCAGGGTTCCCCTGGTAGTTATATGGCTGATATTCGGCGGTGCATATTTCACCCTGAAGATGGGTTTCGTAAATATCAGTGGGTTCCGGCATGCTGTGGGACTGGTAAGCGGGCGTTATGAAAAGCCCGGCGACCGTGGTGAGGTTACCAGCTTTCAGGCACTTGCCACTGCCTTATCTGCAACAGTAGGACTTGGTAATATTGCCGGGGTGGCTATAGCAATGACCATAGGAGGTCCCGGGGCCACTTTCTGGATGATAATGGCAGGCTTTTTCGGTATGTCGCTTAAATTTACCGAATGCACCCTGGGGATGAAATACCGTGTGATAGATGAGAACGGGGTTGTAAGCGGGGGACCGATGTATTATCTCAGAGATGCACTGGCCAAAAGAAATCTGAAATTTACCGGCAAAATTCTTTCTGTCTTTTTTGCAGTAATGTTGGTGGTTGCTTCATGGGGAGGGGGTAATATGTTCCAGTCCAATCAGGCATTTTCACAAATGGTTTTTCTTTTTCCCTTCATGGAAGATACGGGTTTTATTTTCGGAGTTGTGATGGCCCTGCTGGTGGGCATTGTTATTATTGGCGGAATAAAAAGTATAGCAAGGGTAACATCCCGAATAGTTCCCTTCATGGCAATACTGTACGTGGGCACCGCGCTTGTTATAATTATTATAAATTTCGGAGATATAGGACATGCCTTTTCTATGATAATATCAGGTGCCTTTTCGGCGCCTGCAGTAAAAGGAGGTTTTATAGGTGTACTTATCATCGGGTTTCAACGTGGGGCATTTTCCAATGAAGCGGGACTTGGATCTGCATCAATCGCCCATTCAGCGGCAAGGATCGGTGAGCCGGTGGGTGAGGGGATGGTGGCTCTGCTTGAACCTTTTATTGATACGGTGATAATATGCACCATGACCGCCATGGTGATCATCTTTACCGGTATGTATGATAATCCCGGCCAACTGGAGGGCGCACCGCTTACATCTGCTGCTTTTGCCACTGTTTTCGGCTGGTTTCCCTATCTTCTGGGACTGGCTATTCTGCTTTTTGCTTTTTCCACCATGATCTCGTGGTCATATTACGGGTTAAAGGCATTTGATTTTCTGCTGGGCAGATTTTCAGTCCGTCTTTTTGGGAGCAAAAGGGTCTCATCGGTATTTTTTCAGCTGATATTTCTCTTTTTTATCGTGGTGGGCTC